>NZ_JBRREA010000007.1:0-139104 GCF_056759975.1 Stenotrophomonas sp. STEN031 | reverse complement strand
GGCATTGGCTTTGGCTTTGGCTTTGGCTTTGGCTTTGGAAAAATCCCTTCTCCCGTTTACGGGAGAAGGTGCCCCGCAGGGGCGGATGAGGGCGGCTTTGGGCTTCTGCGATAACCGCTGCTTGGCCGAGAAAAGCAAAACAGCACGGTGCTGCGCACCGCCCCCTCACCGCAACCCCTCTCCCGCAAGCGGGAGAGGGGCTATGAGCACTGCAGGGCTAAAGTCTCACTCCCCGCGCTGGCGCGGCGTGTTCAGATGGTTCGCCTGCAACAAGGCATTGAGCAGCAAACGCTCGGTGCCATGCCAATACTTGCGGTGCGCCGGATCGTCGGCAAACAACACAACGTTGCCACTCCCCGTCGGCACCACCTGCAGATAGCTCGAACCCGAAACGCGCGCACGATTGGCTTCGGACAGATAACCATTCACCACCGGCGCGCGGTCGATGTTCACCACATTGAGGAAAGCATTCTTCACCGGTTCGAACACCAGCCCGCCTTCCTTGTTGACCCAGATGCGCCGCTGCTGCACGCCGAAACCGAGTGGATGGGTAGGGTCGATATCGGCGCTCAGGATGTTGCCGCTGACCCGGCCCAGCGCGAACACATCACGCACCGTGCCGAAATCCAACCGCTCAGCCTCATCCTTCTTGTCGCCTTCGCGCAGCTTGGCTTCGGCCAGCCCCTTGTCGATGGCCCAGCGCGCGCCGCTGCCATACACCACCAGCGAGCCGCCGGCGGCAATCCAACGCTTGAGCGCAGCCACGCCGGCATCGCTGACGTTGGTGTAGGTGCCGCCAGACAGAACGATCGAGGTGTAGCGCGCCAGATCAACACTGGCCAGCTGCGAAGGATCAAGCTTGCTGGACGGCAGGCCCAGCGAGGTATCCAGCGAGAACCAGGTTGAGCCAATCTCGGTGGCGGACACGCCCTCGCCCATCACCAAGGCGATGTTCGGCGTGCGCACCACCCGCACATTGTCGCTGCCCAGATCGATACCGCTGACAGCGCGGCCACTGGCCAATGCATGAACCGTGAGACCGGCTTCCTGCGCACGCGCCTGCACGTTGGCCTGCAGGGCACCCGCATCCAGGCTCTGCCCCGCAACCGGGATCACCACCGCGCCATGACCAAACGCCACATCGCCATTCGCCGTAGCCGCAGTGAACGGCTGGTGCGCGGTGCGCACCCGCACGTTGTCACGCAGCAGGCCACCCAGCAGACGGAAACTGCCGAAATCACGCGCATCGGCCACATAGGCAAAACCCGCACGGCCACCGCTGATACCGCCCAGTGCCGTCGGCACTGCATCCACCGCTGCGCCGCTCGGCAAGGCACCACGACTACCCGCATAGCGAAGACCATAAGCAGGCGCGACGGCATACGAAGTGCCGCTATAGAACACATCGCCCTTCACCGGCGGGGTGAATTCGAAGATCGAATGGGCGAGGCGGAACTGCGGCTGCCGTGCCGGCACCACGTACGCCGAGCCCGCGAGGAAGCGCTTGCCGTCCACTTCCACATCCCGCGCCAGCGCATGCACCTCGATGCGATGCTGCAACAATACCGCCAGCAGCTTGCGGGTCAACGTGGCATCGGCGGCATCGCCAAACACCCAGTCGTGCACCGGATAGGCCGCCGCCTGCTTCAAGGCGCTGCGGAAGAACTCCTTCTGCAGCGCAAACAGACGGTCACGGTCTTCCACCACGCCACGCACGCTGGCCAGGCCGGTAGCCACCTGGTTGCGGACGGTGAAGTTGAAATGCAAAGGACCATTCACCGATTCCTGCACCAAGCCTCGTGAACTGGCCTGCTCCACCGTCACGCCGACCGTACCATGGAAATCCGGATAGGTTGAGCCATAGATCGGCGAGAAGTTGTCGAAGTTCTCGCCGGTGTAGTACAGCGAACCCAGGTCATCCAGGGCCTTGGCATGGAAGCGTGCCAGCCACTTGTTCGCCTCGTACGACGACTTCGGCAGCAGCGGGCTTTCCATGCTCTTCGGCGACGGCTCGAAGTAATACGTGCTGTCCTTGCCCATTTCATGGAAGTCGATCTGGATATTCGGATACCAACGGTGGAACTGGGCGACCTTCGGCCAGCTATCGGTCTGTGCCAATGCAAGCCAATCACGGTTGAGATCAGTGAAGTAGTGATTGACGCGACCGCTGGGGAATGGCTCAACGTGCTCCTTGTCGGCCGGATCCGCCGACGCTGGGCGCGAACCCCAGGCGTTGTGCCAGTTGGCGGCACGGTCGCGCCCATCCGGGTTCTGCGCCGGATCGATCACCACCACTGCCTGGTCCAGCCAGCGCGCGGTTTCCGCATCCTGATTGGCGGCCAGGTAGTAGGCAGTGAGCATCGCGGCTTCGCCGCTGGAGGTTTCGTTGCCGTGCACGCTGTAACCCAACCAGGCCACTGCCGGTGCATCGGCGCCAGGCAGAGGTTGCGAGGGATCGATCAGCGCCTGCCGTTGTGCGGCAATCTCGGCGCTGCGCGCGTGGTTTCGTGGCGAAGTGATGGTGACCAGCAGCAGCGGACGCTGCTCGTAACTCTGGCCGATGACCTCGACCTTGACCTTGTCCGAAACCCGCGCCAGTTCCTTGAAGTAGGCCACCAGCTGATCATGGCGGGTGTAATGGCTGCCGATCTCATAGCCGAGGAACTGCTGTGGCGATGGCACCTTCGCATCGAACTGCTGCGCGGTGGGGAAGTAGTAGCTGTTCTGGGCATGGGCCCGCGAGAGGCCGATAAGCGTTGCCAGCAGCAGCGCTGGCAGCAGACTTGAAAAGCGGAACGACATGGATGTAGCACTCCCCGATTGCATGAACGTTGTTGCGGATAACTGCGGGCAGCAGCACCTGTAGTGCCGAGCCATGCTCGGCAGAGGCCTTCCCGATAATGTTCCAGCGCCGCAAAGCTGCCCTCACCCCAACCCCTCTCCCAACGGGAGAGGGACTTTCAGTCAGAAGCGGTAATCAAAGCCAAGCGTGTAATAGCGCCCACGCAGGTCGTACTGGCTGAAGTCGTACGGTGCGCGCACACCCGGGAAGGTGGCGTCGTACGGCGGCTGGCGGTCACCGATGTTCTGCACCTTTGCGTACACGGTCAGCTTGTCGATGCCGGTGTAGCCCAGGTACAGATCGAACTGACTGTAGCTGGCCACCTGCTTCTGCACGGCCTTGGCCGCGGCACTGCCTTGCTGGTCATAGCTGCTGGTGTAATACCAGGTCAGCGCCGTGCGCCAATCACCCAAGGCCCAATCCAGCGTGGTGGTGGCCTTGGTATCCGGTAGCGACGGGCCGAGGTTGGAACCGGCGTAATCCACCAACGGGCCGCCGATCACCTGCGGTCGCTTGTAATCGATGACATAGGTCAGCGCCGAGGACAGGCCGAAGTCACCTGCAGCTGCCGTCTGCCAGCGCTGACGCAGTTCGATGTCAATGCCCGACGTCTCCAGCTCGCTCAGGTTCTGGTAACGGTTGTAGACCGCCAGCAGCTTGCCGCGCGAATCACGCAGCACATTGGCCGGATCGTTCTCCGCCACGAGCGTGGTGGTGTTGCCGCTGCCGATCAGGTTATCCAGCTTGATGCGGTAGTAATCGACACTGAGGTTGGTGTTCTGCCACGGGGAGAGCACGAAGCCAGCGTTGAAGCTGCGCGTGCGCTCCGGATCCAGGTTGGTGTTGCCGACGGTGAAGAAGGTCGGGTTCTGCCGCGAGCCCGCAACATCCGGATCATGCGGATCGACCACCGAGCCATAGGCGATGCTGGTCGATGCCGAGTTCTCGGACAGCGATGGCGCACGGAAACCGCGCGATGCAGCAGCGCGCACCAGCAACCAATCCAGCGGCTGCCAGCGCAGGCCGAGCTTGGGCGAGAACGCATTGCCGAAATCACTGTAATGATCGGCACGCGCGGCTGCCTGCAGTTCCAGTGTGCTGTGCAGCGGCACGCTCACTTCTGCGTAGGCGGCGCTGACCTGGCGCTGGCCGTGTACTTCGGCAATTGCCGGACGCACCTGCAGGCCTGCATCGATCTGCCAGGGATTGTCGGAATCAAGCTTCTCCTGCCGCCATTCGGCGCCGGCGGCAAAGCCAATCTGTCCCGCCCAGGTTTCACCCAGGGTGCCGGAGACCTTGGCGTCGATACCCTTGAGCACCGACTCGGCCGGGCGCAATGTGCTCAGGCCAATCCCAGCGAGTACGGCCGGATCAGTCGCTGACGGATCAAGCAGGTTGTAGCTGCCACTGGCCAGTGCGTCGTACAGCGCCCAGCGATTGGCAAAGCCGCCGGAGACGGTTTCGCGCTGCTTGCTGGCGGCCTGGAACGCACCCACTTCCCAGTCCCAGTTCTCGGTCTGCCCGCGCAGGCCGAGCACGCCACGATAGGAACGCGAGCGGTTGGTCTTGATGGTGCCGCCAAGGTTGAAGAAGGTGTATTCGATCGGCACGTCCACGCCGTACGGGTTGTACGGATTGCCTGCGGGCAGGGTTGAACGCACCGGCTCGGCTAGGCCGGTGTCGGCGTTGAGCGCGAAGCGGCCGCTTTCCAGGGTGAAGAAAGGACTGGAACCGAACCACGACACACCCTTGATGTCGCTGTAGATCACATCGGCGAAAGCTTCCACCGAATCGTTGATGCGCAGCGTGCCGTTGACATACGCCTGCCAGCGCTTGGTCGACGGAATCAACGTGGTGTACGGCGCCTGGTTGAAGGCGCAGGTGTCACCGGCCAGGCCGTCGATCGGTGCACTGGCGGTCAACACCGTGCCTTCCGGGCAGTTGCCCGCCGCGTCCAGCATCGGTACCGACTTGCCGCCGATCAGGTAGCGCGCGCCCTTGGCCGACCAACCGTTCCAGCGGCCACCGGCCTGGTCGGTATAGATGCCCGAGCGGGTCAGGTCACGCTGGTCCTGGTCGAGGCGGTCGCGGTTATAGCCTTCCAGCGACACCAGGATGTTGTAGCCATCGCGGTCCAGATCGCCGATGCCACCGACGAACTTGAGGTTCTGCTGATCCAGCCCACCGGCTTCGGAAGTGCCGCCACTGACACCGACTTCCGCACCTTCGAAATTCTGCCGGGTAATGATGTTGACCACGCCCGCCACTGCGTCAGAGCCGTACACCGCCGAGGCGCCGTCCTTCAGCACTTCGATGCGCTCCACCGCCACCAGCGGCAACGCGTTGAGGTCGACGAAGGTGTCCGACAGGCCGCCGGACGGGAAGCCGTAGTTGGCCAGGCGGCGACCATTGAGCAGCACCAGCGTGTTCTTCTGCGACAGGCCGCGTAGGCCGATGCCGGCCGAGCCCGAGGCCCAACCGCTGTTGCTGGTTTCATTGCTGGCGTTGCCGGTATTGGCAGAGATCGAACGCAGCAGGTCAGCCACGCTGGCCTTGCCGGTCTGTTCCAGTTGCTGGCGCTCGATCACCTGCACCGGGTTGGCGGTCTCGGTATCGGTGCGCTTGATGTTGGAGCCGGTGACCCGTACCGCATCCAGGGTCTTGCTGCCATCTGCAGCGGTTTCAGCCAAGGCAAGGGAAGGAGCAGCGATGGCAGCAGCCACCGCGAAGGCGAGCACGGAACGAATAGGCATGGAATCCGGAGGAGGTGAATGACAACGCCGCCAGTACCTCATGACAGCCAAATGTCCGGCCAATCACTTTGTTGCATTCGCAAATAACCATCCGTTACATCGCTTCATCAGGATGGATATGAAAATATGACTGGCATCACTGGCGCATACGCGCAGCGGCGGCGGCACCCTACAATTACGCCCATGGATATTTTCAAGGTTTTCACCCTCGAAGCGGCCCACCGGCTGCCCAACGTCCCGGTCGGCCACAAGTGCTCGCGCCTGCACGGCCACTCGTTCCGCGTGGAACTGCTGGTCAGCGGCGAACCCGGTCCGGAGACTGGCTGGATCATGGATTTCAGCGAGTTGAAGGCTGCTTTCCAGCCGCTGTACGACCAGCTCGACCACAACTATCTGAACGACATCCCCGGCCTGGAGAACCCCACCAGCGAACGCCTCGCGATGTGGATCTGGGAGAAGCTGAAACCTGCACTGCCGTTGCTCAGCGAAGTAGTCGTACACGAAACCTGCACCTCGGGCTGCAGCTACAAGGGCGCCTGATAGCGACCGCGTAGTGCCGAGCCATGCTCGGCAGAGGCCTTACCGGGAACGCCCCAGCCGAGCATGGCTCGGTGCTACAGCACGTTCCCGACCACACCGCGGCCTTTGTAGGAGCGGCGTAAGCCGCGAAGCTGGCCATGCATGAAGCCCCGCAGCCAACCCCTCCCCAGCCCTCCCCTTGCCTGCGGCAAAGGGAGGGGGCGCTCGTCTGCGGCAAACGAGCGCGGGGTAGTGGCTAGCCATGCTCGGCTGGGGCTTAACCGGTAACGCCCCAGCCGAGCATGGCTCGGCACTACAGAGGCGGGTTCTGAACAATTCATAATTTAATGTTGCACTGCGCCAATTCCGCGTTATGCTGCAACGCAACAAGACCCGCCGGATCACCTCGATGTCCGCTCAGTTCAACGACTTCAGCAGTTACACCCAGCAGTTCGCTGCTGCCGCCAACCGTGCCAACCGGCTCGCCTTGGAAAATGCTGAAAGCGTATTCGGCGTGCAGCTGCGCACCTTCGAGCGCAATACCACGGCCGCCACTGGCTTCCTCGGCGAACTGGCGCAGGCTGGCGTGCAGGCCGATCTGCAGGCATTGCTGCCCAAAGGCCTGCAGGTGGCACGCGACAACCTCGAGCGTCTGGCCAATGCCAACCAGGAAGTGCTCGGACTGAGCCTGAAGACCGGCGAGGCTTTGGGTGAATTGGTCCGCCAGCCCTTCGTCGACGCTGCCGGCAAGGGCAGCCGCAAGACCCGCTGAACCCCACACAGCATTTGCGCGGTCCCTCCCCCGCGCAATCCCGGACCCGGTAGCTCCCCTCCCGCTACCGGGTCTTTTTTTTGCCTGCGATCCAGCATTCCATTGCCAAGGGCTGCGCTCGGCGGCAGCGGCTGGCAAACTCGACGACCACGCAGCGGCTAGACTCTTACGATGTTCAACACCGACACCCTCACCGGCAGCAAGCCGGAACAATACGCCCAGCTGCTGGCCCAGGCCCGCGCTCTGGTCCATGGCGAAGCCGACCGTATTGCCAACGCTGCCAATCTGTCGGCGCTGGTCTACCACGCGCTGCCGCAGCTCAACTGGGTGGGGTTCTACTTCTATGACGGCAAGGAGCTGGTAGTCGGCCCGTTCCAGGGCTTGCCGGCCTGCGTGCGCATTCCCCTGTCCAAGGGCGTGTGCGGCGCCGCGGCCAGCAGCCGCCAGACCCAGCGCATCGAGGACGTGGATGCCTTCCCCGGCCATATCGCCTGTGACTCGGCCTCGCGCTCGGAGCTGGTGGTGCCCTTGGTTCACAACGGCGCGTTGGTCGGCGTATTCGATATCGACAGCCCGGTGATCGCCCGCTTCGACGCGGATGATCAACTGGGGCTGGAAGCCATCGCGCAGGTATTTGTCGAGGCGCTGCAGTGAGCGCGCCCAAGCTGCGCAATATCGGCCCCAAGAGTGCAGCCTGGCTGCGTCAGGTTGGTTTGCGCAGCGAGCAGGATTTGAGTGCGATTGGCCCAGTTGCAGCGTTCATGAAAGTGCGCCGCGCCGGCTTCAAGCCCAGCCTCAACCTGCTGTATTCACTGGAGGGCGCCTTGGTCGGCTGCCATTGGCAGGAAATACCCGAGGCGCGTCGCCAGCAGCTGGTCGCCGAATATGAAGTCGCCGCTGGCGCGCTGCCCACCACGCGTGCAGGCCAACAGGCCGGGCCGGTGCATGAAACGCATATGCAGGCCGAAGCTGATGAAGAAGAAGCCCGCGAGATCCGCTTCGAGGACTGAGCCTCACCAGAGGCTTTTGTGGGAACGGCGTTAGCCGTGAAGCTGGCCATTCTTCAGATCGCGCACTGCGTGATTCCGGATGCAGCGGTGGCTTCGCGGCTTACGCCGCTCCCACAATGTCTGCGGGCAGCGGTGCGAGGACCACCAGCGCCAACAACAGCAAGGTCTCCACAACCTCGACGCTGGCCCCCAGGCCATCGCCGGAGATGCCGCCGAGCTTGCGCGTCCACCACACGGCCACCAGCGGCACCAGCAGCAGCGCCAGCAACAACGGCCAAGCAAACACCACGCTGATCGCGGCAAGCAACACCGCCCACACCCACATCGCCGATGGCCGCAGCTGCCAGGAAAAGCGCTCACCCATACCATCACCATGCAGCGAAGGTATGCGCTGGCTCCACCACAAGGTGCCCCAGCGCGCCCACGCCGGCACCAGCACGATGCCGAACCACAACGGCCCCACCGCAAGCTCGGTCAACAGCACGAACTTGAGCAGCAGCTGCATGATCAGCGTGACCACACCGAACACGCCCATATGCGGATCTTTGAGCACTTCCAGAAAACGCTGCGGGTTGCGATGTGCGGCGCCGAAGGCATCGGCGACATCGCCCAGGCCATCCAGGTGCAGAGCGCCGGTCACCCACACCCACATCAACAAGGTCAGCACACCGGCCAACCACGGTCGGTCCGCCAAGCCATACAAGGGCAACGCCAGCAATGCGCCGATGATGGCGCCGACCAAGGGGTAGTACACCGCCGACCTGCTCAGGTCTTCCTGGCGGAAGTCGCGCACCTGCGGTGTCGGCAGCCGGGTCAGGAACTGGATGGCAAGGATCAGGCGGCGTCCAATCATGGTTGTCGCAACTCCAGCAGTTCGCCCCACAACTGGCCGTCTTCGCCGCGCTCCACGCGCAGGCGCACGCGGGTGCCGTAATCGATGCGCATCGCCCACAGCGACGACAGGCTCATGCCGCAGACGCGCGATACCACCAACCGCAACACGCCGGCATGGCTGACCACCAGCACCGGTTGACCGTCGCCATCGTCTTCGTCCACCAAGCGATGCAGCTGCTCTTCAACGCGTGCCTGGAACTGCTGCCAGGATTCGCCGTTGGGCGGCACCACATCGTGCGGCTCGCTATAGAACCCGGCCAATTGCTCGGCCGGCAGTTCATCGAAATGCAATCCGTCCCAATCGCCGAAGTCGAGCTCGGCCCAATCCGGGTGGATCTCGCAGAACTGATTGCTGCCGGCCACCAGCGCATGCGCGGTGTCCAGCGCGCGCCGGCGCGGCGAACTGATCACCCGGCTCCAGCCGATGCCGGCATGGCAGCGGTACAGCGCATCCATCGCGCCTTCGATCAAGGGCGGATCAGTACGACCATCGAGATGGCCGGCACGTCCAGTAGAGGCGTGTCGTAGCAGGTCGAGAATCATCGTCCGACACCACGATCGGCAACAGCTGCCTCGGCGAACGTCGCCATGCTGTTGTGCAGGGCGCAGGCCATGCGCACCAGCGGCAACGCGAGCGCGGCACCGGAGCCTTCGCCAAGGCGCAGGTCCAGTGACAGCAGCGGCTGCGCCTGCAGTGCCTCCAGCAAGCGGATGTGACCACGTTCGGCAGACTGATGCGAGAACAGCAGCCATGGCCGCAGGCTGGGATTGATGCGTACTGCTGCCAATGCCGCAGCAGAGACGATGAAGCCATCCACCAACACAGGGATGCGCCGTTGCGCAGCGGCAATCACCGCCGCGCTGATCGCTGCGATTTCCAATCCACCCACGCGCTGCAGTGCCTCGCAAGCAGGGGACTCCGCTGCATTGATCGCTTCGCCGTGCAGACCCAGCGCACGTGCGATCAGGTTCTTCTTCTGCACCATGCGCACCGCATCCAGCCCGGTGCCAGCACCTACCAACTCCTCCAGCGGCAACGGCCCAAGCACGGCAGCGATGGCACTGGCTGCGGTGGTATTGCCGATGCCCATCTCACCGAACACCAGTAGATCGGCACCGTCGGCACAAGCAGCCTCCACCGCGCGGCGACCCGCATCGAATGCAGCCTCCAGATCGGCGGCTGACATCGCCGGGCCCGTACTGAAATCAGCAGTGCCATGCAGGGTCTTGGCACTGACCACGCCGGCAATCGCAGTGGTGGCGCGGCTGCCCACATCCCACACGTGCAGCGGCAAGCCCAGTTCGCGCGCCAGCACCGCAATGGCAGCACCGCCGCCGGCAAAGTTGTGCAGCATCTGCACCGTCACTTCGGCCGGGTAAGCCGACACGCCCTGCGTGGTCACGCCGTGATCGCCAGCGAACACCACCACCGGCACGCGCTGCGCCACCGGCTGGTCCACGCCTTGCAGCGCAGCCAGTTCAACGGCCAATGTCTCCAGACGACCGAGGGCGCCTTCTGGCTTGGTCAACTGGCGCTGGCGCAGCAGGGCGCGCTGTCGGTATTCCTGCGAAGGCTGGCCGCAGGCCTGCCCGTACCATGTTTCTGTCACGACACTTCCGATACTGCGTTTGCAGCGCGCATTCTAGCCATTCAGCAACAGTGCTGCGCAGGGCGTGTTTCGCCAGCCCGCAATCAAATCGAACTCACGCAACACGTAGCCCGGGTAAGCGCAGCGCACCCGGGAACGAGTTTGCAGCACCGCTGCAAGCCTGCGGCGCCATGAGCTCCCCGGGTGCGCTGACGCTTACCCGGGCTACGTTGAGCTGCGGTTGCAGACACTGCGCCATGCCGGCCGTTGCCGCCCATTCCGGCAAGGTGGGCCGCAATGGCATAGAATGCGCGCACTTTCGGGTGACCGACCGGCATTGCCGGCCGGTTGAAACGGGAAGCCGGTGCCGCGCACTGCTGGAACTCCAGCCTGTCGCCATTCCGGCACTGCCCCCGCAACGGTAAGCAGGACAAGTCCAGACATGGCGCCACTGTGCACGGCACGGGAAGGCGTCTGGACGGAAGCGGCACACGCCGCCTCGCCTGCGAGTCCGGAGACCGGCCCGGAAGCCGACTGGTTGCGATGCGGAGGGCATGGCGGCGGCTGTAGCGCCGTGTGCGCCGCCTCCGTCTTCTCCCTCTTCTGGCAGCCTCCCCAATCCGCCTGCACGGGAGCGTGCAGGCCCAGGAGCTTCCATGAAACTGTCTTACCACACCCTTTCGCTCGCCCTTGCCCTGGCATTGCCGGGCGTTGCCGCCGCGCAGAACGCACCGACCGAGCTGGACGACGTCACCGTCACCGCAACCCGTACCCCGGTCTCCATCGAGAACAGCGTGGTGCCGGTGCAGGTCATCGACCGTGCACAGATCGACCACAGCCAGGCCAACTCGCTGCAGGACCTGCTGCGCGGCCGCGCCGGCCTGGACTTCGCCAACCAGGGCGGCAACGGCAAGATCACCTCGCTGTTCCTGCGTGGCAGCAACTCCAACCAGGTGCTGGTGCTGGTGGACGGCGTGCGCGTGGCCTCGGCCACCAGCGGCATGGCCGCCCTGCAGGACCTGCCGGTTGACCAGATCGAACGCATTGAAATCGTGCGCGGCCCGCGTTCGAGCCTGTACGGCTCCGAGGCCATCGGCGGCGTGATCCAGATCTTCACCCGCAACGCCGGCCAGGGCCTGCAGCAGAACCTGGCGATCACCGCCGGCAGCAACAACCTGCGCCAGGTCAGCGCCGGCTTCAGCAACCGCGGTGAGCGCGGCTGGATCTCGGCCCAGGGCGGTTACCAGAAGACCGACGGCATCAACGCCTGCCGCGGCACCGCCGCTGGCTGGGGCGCCGGCTGCTACGCCGATGAGCCGGATCGCGATGGCTACCGCAACACCTCCATCAACGTGCGCGGTGGCTATGCCCTGACCGACACGCTGAGCCTGGAAGGCCATGTACTCAACGCCGACAGCTTCAACGAATACGACGGCAGCATTTTCGGCGGCAACGAAGCCGACAACCGCCAGCAGGTCTACGGTGCAAAGCTCGCCTGGGCTGCATCGGACAGCTTCCGCCTGAGCGCACAGGTTGGCCGCAACCGCGACCAGGCCGACAACTACTTTGCGGATGCCAGCACCGGCACCCGCAGCTTCGCCAGCGCCTTCGATACCCGCCGCGATACCGCCAGCGTGCAGGGTGACTTCACCATCGCCGAAGGCCAGCAGATCACCGCCGGTGCCGATTGGCAGAACGACAAGGTCACCAGCTCCACCGCCTTCGACATCGACCAGCGCGACAACCTCGGCGTGTTTGCCGAGTACCAGGGCCAGTTCGGCGCGCACTCGCTGCAGGCCAGCGTGCGCAACGACGACAACGAGCAGTTCGGCAACCACACCACGGGCAGCCTGGGCTACGGCTTTGCCTTCGGTAACGGCTTCCGCCTGACCGCCAGCGCCGGCACCGGCTTCAAGGCACCGACCTTCAACGACCTGTATTACCCGGGCTTCAGCAACCCGAACCTGAAGCCGGAAGAATCCAAGAGCCTGAACCTCGGCATCGCGCAGTACGCCGACAACTGGAACTGGACCTTCAATGCCTACGAAACCCGCGTCGACCAGCTGATCGGCTATGACAGCAACTTCGACCTGGTCAATGTTGCCGAAGCCCGCATCCGCGGTGCCGAGCTGACCGGCTACCTGTCGCTGGCCGGTTTCGACATCAACGCCCAGGCCAGCTTCACCGACCCGCGCGACCACACCTCCGGCGCTGCCACCTATGACAACCTGCTGGCCCGCCGCGCGCGCACCAGCGGTCGTCTGGACGTGGACAAGAGCTTCGGTCCGCTGCGTCTGGGCGTGACCGCTGCCGGCAGTGGCCATCGCTTCGACAACGCTGCCAACACCGTTCGCCTGGCCGGCTACGGCACCATGGATGTGCGCGTTGAATACGCCATCAACGACGCATGGAGCGTGCAGGCCAAGGCCGCCAACGTGTTCGACCGCGAGTACGAAACCGTTGCCTGGTACAACCAGCCGGGCCGCGAGTACCAGCTGACCCTGCGTTACAACAGCAAGGCCAACTGAGCCGGCGAAGCCGCAGCGCTGCTGCGGTTTCCGTCAGCGTGAAAACAAGCAGGGCCGACGCTCATCCCGTCGGCCCTGTTCTGTTTTCAACCAACGGGCGGCCTTACAGCTTCATGCGCACGCCGATGTTGAAGGTGCGGCCCAGCACGTCGTATACCGCTGCCTGATAGCCGGTCTGATTGAAACCGGCACCGCCTGCCTCTGCACCCGGCACCCGTGGCGGCGCGCGATCAAACACATTGTTCATGCCACCGAACACACTGAACTTCGGCGTGAACTGATAGCTGGCGTAGAAATCGCTGTAGAAGGTATTGCCTGCCCACTCACGCTCGTAGCTTGCGGTGGACGTATTGCTGCCACGCATCTTCGACACGTGCCGCAGTGTCCAGTAGACGCTGAGCCTGGGATTGGACCAACCGGTACGAACCGTACCCTTCCACTTCGGCGTGCCCCACAGCGTCAGGTAATCCCATGCGTCATTCGGATTCAGCGGATCGGCGACGAACTTGCGTTCCAGCGTACGGCCATAGCTGAGATCCACCAAAATGCGGCCCGCATTGGAGTTGGCTACACCGCCCAGGTCATGGAACCAGTTGGCATTGATATCCACGCCACGGGCGATGCTCTGCGACAGGTTCAACTGCTGCACCGCCACTTCGACGATATCGCCAGCCGAGTCGCGGGTAACCAGATCGCAGAACGCATTGTCCAGGCTGGCCTGGTCGACGCAGCGGTTGAGGATGGTCTGGTAGTCCAGGGTGGAGATCACCCCGCGCAGGTCGATCTTGTAGTAATCGGCGGACACCGTCAGGTTGGATACGAAACGCGGCCGTAGCACCACGCCAAAGGTAGTGGTCTTGGCGGTTTCCGGCTTCAGGTTGACGTTGCCCGAGTAGACGATGTCCTTCCACTGCCAATAGTTGCCAACACTGGTATCGCTGGGACTGATCGCCGCGCAATTGCCCGCCGTGTAGCTGGTGGTACTGGTGCGGTTGGCCAGCGCATAGTCGTTGCAGGGATCGTAGATCCAAGCCGACGACACGCTGCCGGCCGTGTACAGCTCACCGATGTTGGGCGCTCGGATCGCCTTGCCGTAGGTGCCACGCACGGTGATGTCTTCGATCGGCGCCCATTCCAGCCCGACCTTCGTCGTCGTGGTGCGGCCGGCGGTGCTGTAGTCCGAGACGCGTCCGGCCAGCTCCAGCGACAAGCGTTCGGCGCCGGTCATGCCCGACAACAACGGCAGGCTGAGCTCGCTGAAGATCTCCTTGACGCTGAACTCGCCGGTCAAGCCGTTCTGGGTGGTGCCCAGGCTGGCGTCATAAGCCGGATTGGTCGGATCGTACTGGGCGATGGTGCCGATCTCATTGCGTTCCTTGCGGTACTCCGCACCCACTACGACCTTGGCCTCACCACCGGGCAGGTCGAACAGACCGCCAGACGCATAGGCCGAAGCAACTTTCTGGGTCAGCGTGGTCGTGGACCAGTCGGTGTCGTAGGTCAACCAATCGACCATCTCCGAGGTCAGCCGCTTGAACGGATTGATCGCCACGCAACCTGCCGGTCCATCCCAGCAGATCGGGTTGCCCGCCCCATCCACATAGGAGTTCAGGCCCGACAGCAACCGATCGTAGGAGCCTGCGTTGAGCTCACGGGTGCGCTGGCGGCTGCGGCCATAAGAGTAGTAAGCCTCGTAGTTCCAACTGCGGCCAAGGAAGTCGAAATAGCCTTGCGCGCCCACGGTTGCCTGCAGCAACTTGCGGTCGGTCTGCTGGCGCATATGCCCCAGCTCTTCATCGAAATGGCGGCCAAAGGCAATGCCATTGGTAAACGCAGCACCGTTGGCGGTGATCATTTCCTGGGTGATGAAGGGGCTGTAGTACGGCACCACTTCGCTGCCACCCGAACCGTAGGTACTGAGCGAGCGCCAGGACGCCTCGGACTGACTCTGCGAATAGTTGACCGTGCCCACCAGCCGCAGTGCATCGTTGACGTCGAAATCCAGCGTCGAACGCACCGTCTGGCGATCCGATGGTGTCACCAGGTACCAGGAGTCATAGCGGCCACCAAATTCGCCGCCATCGGTAGTGCCTTGCTGCAGCACGTTGAAGCCCGAGCTCAGGTTGGTAAGCCCACCGGGCCCGAGCTGTGAATGGCGCAGCGAGCCATCCGGATTGAAGGTATACAGGCAGTTGGCAGCATTGGTCGCGCTGCAGTTGCCCAGCAAGACGGTTGCATTGGGCGAGTTGTAGACGTTGCGGCTGTTGTCCAGGATCACATACGGATCAGTGCTCTTGGCGCGCGCGTAGTACGGATAGCCGTTGGCGGTCCATGGCCGATCCTGGCCACGCACGGTGCCGGAGTTCTCTTCCCAGAAGCCATACAAGGTGAAGTTGCCACGGTTGTCGGCGAAGTTCTTGCCGAACAGCACATCACCGGTATAGGTCGGCATATCGCCACGCGAGGAATCACCGTAGCGAACGCTGGCTTCAAGTCCTTCGTAGTCACGCTTGAGCACGAAGTTGACCACGCCGTTGACGGCATCGGCACCGTACAACGCCGATGCGCCACCGGTGACTACATCCACGCGCTCGATCATGCTCGCCGGCAATGCGCTGACGTCGACACCGGCGGTGCCGGGGATGGAGGCAACCTGGCGACGGCCATCCACCAGCGTCAGTGTGCGCTGCACGCCCATGCCGCGCAGGTCCAGCGCACTGACGCCGACGTCGCCGGTCTGGTTGGCGGTCTGGCTGCTCTGGGTCACGGCGAAGTTCGGCAGCTGGTTCACCAGATCGGCAATCTGGGTATAGCCGGAGACCTGGATCTTTTCCGCACTGATTGCCGTCACCGGCGCCGGACCTTCGAAGCCCGGCTCACGGCGAATGCGCGAACCGGTCACGATCACCGTGTCGAGGTCCTTCGCATCGGTGGCAGCGGCCTTCTGTTCCGGCTGTGGCGTCGTGGCAGCATCCTGCGCCCAGGCGGCCCCCGCCGCGCTGGAACAAAGTGCGATGGCAACCGCCACCGCCAGTGGGCCACGTCGACGACATGGCAGGGAGTTGGCGCGTTCGTTCGTCTTCATCTACTTCCCCTCGAATATGAAATGTGCAACGAAAATTTGGCAACAGACCACCGGCACCTGCGTACGACCGTGCAGCACACGACAACCGGATCGACGCAGCACCCTCGACCAATGACTGCCGGCACCGCGCACCATCCGGCGGTGCGCCGTTTGGCAATGGTCATCGCCAAGCGGCGCGCGCACACGCCGACCTCGGCGCCGGCATGCGCAATGGTCGAAAGCAAACAGGAATTCACGCGCCTTGCCCTGGCGGATCGGGGCAATCACAGCGCATAGCAGCTGCGCGGACACCAGGCGTAAAGCGCCCACCACGGGGGATGAACCTGAAAGCCACACCGCACCTTGTTACACCCCAGCGCCGGATTGAGATCCGCCTAATGCCAGACCCCGCACCGGCACCCGCCCGCGCGCCCGCACCGTCCAGGCTGCTGGCACGCGCACAATTGAATAACACGTAACAAATGCAACTATTTGATTTGCTTATGTATACTGAATCGAAAGAACGCTATGACCGTACATTTCGTATTCCATATTCCACCGCTTGCGCCGTCGCACGCTAGGTGTATGTTTACCCGCAGGATGCGGATTTCAGCACAATAATTCCGCTTGAGGAGACGACTCCGCGGTGGCAGGGTGTGCGCTCTGCAACGGAGAGCAAGGCCATGGCTGTCACCCTGTCGCCACAGGTGTTGGTGCGCATGTTTGATCCCCTTCCCGACGTGGTTTTCTTCATCAAGGACACCGAGTGTCGCTACACGCACGTCAACCAGACCTTGATCCAACGCCTGGCAAAGAAGAGCCGCGAGGAGATCGTCGGCAGGAGCGTGTTGCAGCTTTACCCTGCACATCTGGCTGCGCGCTACATCCAGCAGGATCGTCGCGTGCTGACCGGTGAAGTCATCGAAGACATGCTTGAGCTGCAGCTCTATGCCAACCGCAGCCCGGGCTGGTGCCTCACCCTCAAGCAGCCGCTGGTGGAAGACAACCGCATCGTCGGTTTGATCGGCATCTCGCGTGATCTCGGCCAACCCGACCGCGAGGACTCTTCCTTCCAGCGCCTGCATGCTGCAGTGGAATACATGCAGGCGCATTTCCATGAACCGCTGCGCGTGCGCACGCTTGCCGGCAAGAGTGGCGTCTCGGTCGCGCAGCTGGAGCGTCTGTTCAAGAAGGTATTCCAGCTGACACCGCAGCAGCTGCTGACCAAATTCCGCATCGAAGCCGCTACCCGCATGTTGCTCACCGATAGCAGCATCGCCTGTGTTGGCCAAGCCTGCGGTTTCTCGGACCAGAGTGCATTCTCGCGCCAGTTCAAACTCACTGTCGGCATGACCCCGCGCGACTACCGGACACTGGCATCTACCACCAGGTAAACATCCCGCAGAGCCCGATGCAATGCGTGCGCGGGCGATTGCTTCGCAGCTTTGTCGGTTACTCAGTCATCGCAGGCAACCACCAGCGGCACGCCGCGCGTCGGGTGCTCGATCACCTGCACCGGCTGGCCGTAGACCTTGCCGATGATCTCGCGGGTCAGCACTTCGCGCGGTGAGCCATCAGCGACAATGTGCCCATCGCATAGCATCACGATGCGATCGGCATAGGCCGATGCCAGGTTGAGGTCATGCAGTACCACCACCACGCAACGGCGTTGCGCTGCGAGCGCGCGGGCGCTGCGCAGGGTGCGCTCCTGATGGCGAAGATCGAGCGCGGCGGTTGGCTCATCCAGCAGCAGCACCGGTGTCTGTTGTGCCAACGCCCGCGCAAGCGAGGTACGTGCGGCTTCGCCACCGGACAACGTCTGCACATCGCGACCGGCGAGGCCGGAAACATCCACCTCAAGCAACGCCGCTTCGACGATCTCAGCATCCTGTCGTGGTTGTGGTGGATGCGGCAGGCGCCCCATCGCCACCACTTCGCGCACGCTGAAGGCAAAGTGCACGGCATGATCCTGCGCCATCACCGCCCGCTGCAGGGCAAGCTCACGCACCGGCCAGTCGGCTAGTGCACGACCTTGCAGCAATGCCCGTCCGGCATCCGGCTCGGCATCACCGGCAAGCAAGGCCAACAAGGTCGACTTGCCTGCCCCATTGGGGCCAACCAGGGCGGTCAGCGTGCCGGCCTGCAACGCTAGATCAACACCCGCCAACACCTGGCGACTGCCACGCAGCACGCTGACCCCGCGCAATTCCAGCAATGGCGCGCTCATGCCCTGCCCCCGCGCTTGCGCAGCACCAGCCACAGGAAGAACGGCGCGCCCAGTGCCGCGGAGAACAGGCCGAGCGGGATTTCCGACGGTGGATCCAACGTGCGCGCGGCGGTATCGGCCACCACGATCAACAGCGCGCCGACCACGCCCGACAAAGGCAGCAGCCAGCGATGCCCGGGGCCAACCAGCATCCGCACCAGATGCGGTACCACCAGGCCGACGAAGCTGACGCTGCCGACAAACGCCACCGCTGCCCCCACCAGCAGCGCACTGAACGCCACCAGCAACAAGCGCGTGCGCGCGACATCCAGGCCGATGTGACGTGCCTGGCGCTCACCGAGCGCAAGCATGTCCAAGGGCGTGGCCAGCCGCAGCAGGGCCAGCAGGCCGATCACGAACACCGGCGTGACCGCTGCCACGTCGCTCCAACCGGCCTGCGCCAAGGAGCCCATCTGCCAGAACACCAGCGACTGCAGTTCGCTCTCGCTGGCGATATAGGTCAGGAAGCCGACCGCTGCGGAACAGCCCGCACCAATCGCGATACCGATCAGCAGCAAGGTCGCGGTGCCTTCACCGCGCCCCGGCCGTGCCAACAGATAGATCAAGGTCGTCGCACCGGCACCGCCAATGAAGGCCGCCAATGGAATCAGCCACACAGCGAATGCACCCGCACCGAGCACGATGGCCGCCACCGCACCCAGCGCCGCGCCCTGGCTGACGCCGACGATGCCCGGGTCAGCCAGCGGGTTGCCAAACAGACCCTGCAGCGCAACGCCGGCCATCGCCAGCGACGCACCAACCAACGCGCCCAACAGCGCGCGCGGAATGCGCAGCTGCCAGACCACGCCCATGTCGCGGGCACTGATCGATTGCGGATCCGCCAAGCCAAACTGCGCCGCCATCGCCCGCAGCACATCGGCTGCAGGCAGCTTCAACGGACCGGTACCGAACGACAACAGCACCGCCCCCAGCAACACCGCCAGCAACAGACATAACAACAGCGCGCCGTTCGGCCGCCGGACCTGCGCCGACATCATCCGCGCGACAACTCCGCAAGGGCCTGCGCCAGGGCCAGTGCACCTGCACCAGAACCCACGCTGGTGGACTTCAGTTCGACATCAGGCATCACCCATACACGGTTGGCCGCGCCAGCGGGCGTGTGCTTCAGGGTTGGATAGGCCTTCCACAGGCCGGCGTCACCGCCGAACAGGCGCAGGTCGTTTTCGGTTACCAGGATCACATCCGGTGCCGCCGCGACAACGCCCTCGTTGCTGAGCTGGGAATAGTTGGCCACGCCCGCTTCTTCGCCGATGTTGATGCCACCAGCAATGGTGATCAGCTGGTTGGCGGCGCTGTCGGCGCCGGCCACGGTCGGCAGGCCACCGGCGCCGCTGGCCGACAACGCGATCACCCGCGGGCGCTTCGCATTGTCCTTGGCGATGGCTGCGGCCTGATCGAGCTGTGCCTGCACCTTGCCAGCCAACGCCTCGCCCTGTGCAGACAGGCCAAGCGCAGCAGCCACCTTGCGCACCTTGTCCGCCGGCGGCTGCAGGTCATCGATCACCACCGCGGCATGGCCGGTGGCACGTAGGCGCTCGGCCAGCACCGCATGGCGGCGCAGGCTGTTGCCGAGGAACAGGGTTCCGTCCAGGCTCAGCACGCCTTCCACGCCGGTGGTGCGGTTGAACAGGAAGTGCTTGGGGGCAGCCCGGCCTGCAGCGGTCGCAGATCGTTCCGGCGCGGCATAGACCTTGTCGGCCAGGCCCAGCGCTTCAATCACCGCGATCACATCATCGCCACCCGCGACGATGCGACTGATGTCGCTCACTTCAACGTCCACGCCATCGTCCGAACGCAGCTTGGCCGGCAACTGCGGCGCTGCCGCAGCGACCTGCGGCTCATCCTGCCCGGCCACACGCTTCCAGCCGGCCGGCAACGCGCTCGTATCAGCGGCATCGGTAGCAGGCGCTGCAACTGCGGGGGCTTCGACTGCAGCCTGCGGCGGTGCGGGGCTGCGATCACAGCCGGCAACAAGCGCGGCCAGCAGCAGGCCCAGACCAGTCGGAACAAGGGTGGTGGCTTTCATCAACATTTCCTCGGTTACCAGATTGGCCGACGCATCGGAGCTGCGTGCCAGCCAGATTTTGATGGCAGTGCGGGAGATGCCGTTGCCGGCATCTCCCGCGTATTTATCGCCTTGCCACGCACAGGGCGCGGCGGATCACTCAGCGCTGCACAGGCAGCAGGCGGGTGATGCGATCGCCCTTGGCGTCATCGGCGCCCTTGGACTTGTTGATCGCGAACATCACCGCATCCGGGCCCTTGCTGACGTGGTTCGGGTAGGTGCCGCCGTCGAGGTTGGCAACGATCTTGCCGCCTTCATCGACCACCGTGACGGTGCCGGCAGCGCGGTTGCTGACATAGGCCAGGCGCGTGCTCGGGCTGTAGGACACGTTCAAGGAGCCGGCGCCAACGTAGACGTCGTGCTCGACCTTGGCCGTGGCCGGGTCAACGATCAGCAGGTTGTCGCTGCCCTGCGACACCACCAGCAGGCGCTTGGCGACCGGGTTCCATGCAACGCCGATCGCATCACGCGCGCCAGCCAGCGGGAACACGTTCTCCACCTTGCCGCTGGTGCCGTCGATGATCGCCGCCTCGGCAGCGGCCAGGCTGACGGTGTAGACCTTGCCGGTGGCCGTATCGATGTCCAGGCTGCCCGGGGTGAAGGTCTCGCCACGTTTGCCGGAGGCGATGGTGATGTTGTCCAGCTGCTGCAGCGTGCGGGTGTCGAACACGCTGATGTAGTCGGCGCCCGTGGCCGAGACATAGGCACGGTTGCGCTGTGCATCGACCACCACGTCACGCGCATGCGACACCGCGCCGACCGGGTACTGCTTGACCAGCGAAAGGTCGGACTGACGGTAGACCGCCACCGTGTCCTGGCGGGTATTGGTCACCCAGACATTGCCGTTGGCGTCGTCCACGCCCACGCCGTACACGGCGAACAGGTTGCCGTCATTGCCTGGTGCTGCCTGCGGCGATACGCGGGCGATGATCTGCAGGGTTTCCGGGTCCACCTTGAGCAGCTCGGACTGCTTCACCGGCGGGCGTCCGACCGCGCTGGTCACGAACGCAGCCTTGCTGGCCGGGCTGTAGGCGACCTGGTACAAACCCTGCACCAGACGGTTGCTGGCGGCCTGGATACGCTCCTGGCCGGAAAACGGCACTTCGCGCGAGACCTTCAGTGAAAACACCGCTGCGGCATCCGGCGCAGCCGCACGCACCACGATCGGCTGCGGACCGGCGACGGCATCGGCGGGAATCGCCAGCGTGCCACTGAACTTGCCTTCGCCATTGGCGACATAAGGCTGTGCGTTGAGCACAGTCTCACCGCGCAGCAAGGTCACCTTCTGGCCCGGGGTGAAACCATTGCCCTCGATACCGGTTTCGCTGCCCGGCAACACCACCGGCGCGGTAGCGCGAACGCTGCCATTGAACGCGGTATCCGGCTGCGCGAACACCTGCGCGCCGGCAGCACCGGTGGCAAGCAACAGGGCCAACCCTAGCAGGTGCGGGCGCGCTGCACGTGCGGTGGTGGAAGCAGGATAGGAAAGAACGTTTGCCATCAGGTATTACCTCTTGGGTGCTGCGCGACGTCGCGCGCATCGTGGGTTTCTGCCTGGGCGGTGACGCTGCCTGGGTAATGGAGTACCGGGCGTGTCGGCCCGGACTGGGGCGTCAGATCAGGAGCGCGGCTCCGCGCTGCGATCACGCACTCCGGTGATTTCATGCAGCGCGCGCATCAACGAGGCGCGGAACATCGGGCCATGGCCGAGGCCATCGAACTGGTGGTACTCAACCTCCAGCCCCGGCACCTGTCGCAGGCGCGCAGACAGCTGCTCGGCAGCGTCGGATGGCGCACCGGAGACGCGCTTCAGATGTGCCAGCACACGCGGATTGCTCATGTCGCGGTTGCTGGTATCGCGATCACGCTCACCGCCACCCAGCATCATCAGCACCCGCGCCGGATGACCGGCGTTGTTGCCGATGAACTGGCGCTCGGGAGCGCCCAGCATTGCGCCCTGCTGCCACCACAGCGATGGGCTGGCCGGCACATAGGTCTGGAATGCACCGCTACGCGTATACAGCGTATGCAGCACGAACAACCCGCCCAGCGAATGCCCCCACAGTGCCTGCTTGCTGGCATCGGTAGCCACGCGGTGCGCGAGCTGCGGACGGATGCGCCGCTCAATCACTTCCAGGAACGCATTGGCGCCACCGCCAACCGCCGCGCCACCGTCTTCGGGCTGGTCGGCAATCGGCGTGTAGTCGCGCGTACGCGCAGGCGAATCGATGCGCTGCGGGTTGTCGTAGCCGACGAACACCAGCACGATTGGCTGCTTCTGCGCCAGTTCCTCCAGCAGCGGCGCGTCGAATTCCATCAACGCGCCGTTGCCATCCAGCATCCACAGCGCCGGGAAACCCGCTGCCGGCGCGGTGCCGGCAGGGATGCCCAGATTGACCCGCCACGAGCGCTGGCCATCATCGCTGCGCACCACGAAGCGTTCGAAGCGATAGTGCGCCGAGCCGGTGTCGGCGACGGTCTGGCCCATCAGCTGCGCGGGATTGCGTTGCTGCGCCGCTGCCATCGGCGTGACTACGCCGAGCAACATCAGCGAGGCCATGGCGAGCAGTGAATGAAAACGGGTGCGCATGTGCGTTGTCATCGCTGTGCCTGGATCAGAAGCCAACGGTCAGGTTCACCCAGTAGCTGCGACCGGGCTCATTGTAGGTCGCAGCACCCGCACCAGTGGCGCTGGTGCTGGTGGTGCCTTCGCGGAACAAGCGCTTGTCGAACAGGTTGTTGATGCCACCACCGACACGCACCTTCGGCGTGATCCGGTACTGGCCGCCCAGGCTCCACAGGTCATAGGCAGCGCGCGTATCCGGCGGCAGCACGGCACCGGTTGTGCTGGACTGTGTCGCCGACTCCTGCTTGCCGTAGAAGGTGCCGGTCAGCATGAACGACAACTGCGGATTGACCTGCCAATCCAGGAAAGTATTGACGGTGTACTCGGGAATGATGGACAGCGGCTGATCGGTGGTCTTGTCGACGTTCTCGATCATCCAGGTGACATTGGTATTCCACGACAGTACGTCACCACCGCCGATCAGCGGCACCTTCAGGTTGCCTTCGACGCCACGGATGATGGCTTCGGGTGCATTGGTCCACTGGAATACCTGGCCCTTGGTGTCGTTGGTGATGCCGATGCGGTCCTGGCCGGCAACGATCTTGTCCTTGTAGTCGTTGTGGAAATAGGTGACCGAGGCATGCCAACCGTTGTCCGGCGCCCACTCGATGCCGATTTCCTTGTTGATGCTCGTTTCCGGATCAAGGTTGGCGTTACCCATCACGTAGCAGCCGGAGCCCTGGTTGGGGCTCAGCACCGGGCAGCCATTGCCGCGCGTGTAGTAGAGGTAATCCGGGTTGGCCTGGTACAGGTTCGGCGCCTTGAAGGCACGGGCGATGCCACCCTTGATTGCCCAGTCTTCAGCCAACTTGAACTGCACGTTGAGGCTGGGGCTGAGGTTGTTGCCGAACTGCGAATGGTGATCGAAGCGCAGGCCCGGGGTGAGCGTCCAACGCTCGCCGATGTACAGGTTGTCCTCGACGAACACCGCCGCGAACTGCTGGTCGCTCTTGCCGGTACGCACGCCGTCATAACCCGGGATGCCGCCACCGCTGCTGGAACTCTGGGTCACCGAGTACGGGTCATCCAGCTTCATGTCGCGGTACTCGAAGCCCAGCGTCGCCACCTGCTCGATACCGCCCCAGTTCAGCGGCACGTTGATCTCGCCGTCCACGCGGGTGGAGGTCAGTTCGGACGTGGAGAAGCTCGCGCCTTCGGTGATCGAGCCTTCCGGGCCACCGGCCAGTCCTTCGTTCAAGCGCGTGTTGTCGGTGTCGTCGTAGGCGGCGGTGATGCGCGAAGTGCCCCAGTCGTAGCTGCCGCGATGGGTCAGGCCGAACGAACGGCGCAGCATCACGTTGGTTTCCGCGCCATACAGTGCATTCAAGCGCTCGAAGCCATCGCTGCTGACGCCGCGCTCGCCCGAGTAGATATTGCCCTGGCGGCTGACCGCGGCATCCAGTTCCAGCACGTGGTTGTCGTTGATGTCGTAGCGCAGCAGGCCGCTGATGTCGCGGTTGCGCACGCCTTCGCGGCCGGCCGGCGGGGTCACGCCGGTGGCGAATTCCTCATTGAGCGACAAGGCATCCGGCTCGGTCTTGTTGACGTTGCCGAACAGGCGGAACGACAGCTGCTCGCTCAACGGACCAGACAACTGGAAGCCAACGCGCTCACTGTCGCCTTCGGCACTGTGCTCGGCCTGGCTGCCGTACAAGGTCAGCGAACCAGTCAGGTCACCGGTCGGCTTCTTGGTGATGATGTTGACCACACCGCCGGAAGCGCCCGAGCCGTAACGAGCAGCGGCCGGACCACGCAGCACTTCGATGCGCTCGACCGCTTCGGCCGGCACCCAGTTGCTGTCGCCGCGGCTGTTGCGTTCACCGCTGCGGCCCATGCGCACCGAATCGCGCGAGCTGACCGGGCGGCCATCGATCAGGATCAAGGTGTTTTCCGGGCCCATGCCACGGATGTCGATCTGGCGGAAATTGCCGTAGGAGCCCGACGCGGTATTGCCGGTCAGGTTGATGCCGGGCATGCGCCGGATCACCTCGGACAGATCGTTGGCCGGCGGCAGACGTTCCAGATCGACCGCGGTGATCACCGAGCTGCCCAAGGCCTGCTTGGCGATCTGTTCGGCGGTGACGTGCACGGTGTCGATATCGGTGGCTGTCGCCGCACCTTCGGCCAATGCCGGGCCGGCGAGCAAGGCGCTCAATGCTAGCGCAGCGGAAAGGGGATTACGGGACAGCAAGACACGCGCGGACAACCGCGACGACGAACGACGGGACATGGGGGAAGCCTCTCGACAGTGGGGATGCGCCCCTCTGGCGAACGGCTTGAGGAACGACGGATATCGAATGCAGCTGCCAGAGACAAACGCCAGACAGGCTGCGGGATGGCCGTCACTTTAACTCAAATGATAATAATTATCACTATCAATTGCTGGCAGGTCGCCACTTCTCAATCCACGTAAATCCCGTTGACGCCTATGCGCTTCAACTGCGAATTCAGATTGACGCTGTTGATCTCATCAGGTCGCGAATGCACCAGCACCGGGACACCGAGTGTCTGGATGCGTTTCAGCTTGGGCGCATCGACAACCACGGCAAGAGGAACGGTCACTGCATATATTCCAGAGAAGGGTCGCATTGCTTCCGCAAAGCCGTCACCGAACCCATCCCAACGCCACCAATCATCCATCTGATAAGTGGTCAAAATAATCTGCTGCAGCGGCACCGCTTTCGACGCCGATGCGACGCTAGCCGGTGAGTACACCTGGAATATGAACTGTTTGAACACAGGAGTGGAACGCAGATCTTCTGCAAGTTGAAGCGCCAAATCCGAGTCCTTAGTGTCGGTCACCACCTTCACATGTGCGTTTTCCTGCAACAGCCCAATGACATCCGTCAGCGACATGACGGTGTAACTCCTCTTTATTCCGTGCACCGAGGGCGCAGACTGGAAGCTATGCAAAAGTTCTCTCACCGATCCCGAAGAAGGTGGAAGTGCGCCGGAATAGCTTGTCCGCTCAGCCCAGTATTTCCAATCATGCGTTGCAAACCAGACTCCATCGCTTGTCTTCGAAAAATCGAGCTCGATCAAGGAGAAGCCGTTGTCTATGGACAACCGTGTTGCTTCAAGAGAATTTGTATAAGCGTTACCATCAATTGCCCCGCCAGCGTGAGCAATAAGCGCGCAGCACTCGCCCTTTACCACCGTCCTTCCAAGCTCGCCCCCTGCCATGCCAGAAGCGGCACTAGAGCCAACCGATTGCATCGAGCAGCTCAAAAGAAAGACTCCCAAGCATCCAAGCAAGGCGATCACAATCACACGTCCGTACATTCGACACCCCTTTCTCAAATACATGCCGGTCTGGGAAGTTTCACAGCCCCCGCACAAGTGAAACGCCCAATTAGCATCCGCTGCAACAAGCAGAGCTTAGCTACCAAACCACGGAAGCTGAAGGCCAACTGCACCCCAGCAACGAAATTTCCCGCGAAGCGGGCCTGCAAGCTGACTACAGAGCTGCAATGAAATTTATAGTTTTTAAAAAACTTACGTAGCCATAATTATCAGATCTGCTGTACCACGATCGCCACCAACTCACGCATATCGTCGATCACCGCCACGGAATCGGCGGAGTCCAGGTCCAGATCGCGCGAATAGCCATAGCGCACCAGCACGATCGGCATGCCGGCGTTGTTGGCCGCGCCCAGATCGGTGCCCGAATCGCCCACCATCAGGCAGTTGACCACCGGCTGCTGCAGCAGATCAGCCACGTGCAGCAGCGGCTCGGCAGCAGGCTTGCGCTGCGGCAGCGAATCGCCACCGATGATGTGCGCGAAGAAGCCGGCAATGCCCAGATGCTGCAGCAACGGCGCGACCATTGCCGCCGGCTTGTTGGTGCAGATGGCCATCGGCAAGCCGCGTGCCTGCAAGGCGGTCAAGGCCTCACCAACACCGTCGTAGAGCCGCGGACTGCGCAGCAGGCAGGCCCAGTAGTGCCGCATGAAAACCGACATCACCTCTTCCAGCGTCGATGCGCTGCCAGCGTTGGCCAATGCGGTGGACACCAGGTTGCGTACACCCTCGCCTATCCAGCTGCGCACCGTCGCCTCGGAGACACGCGGCAGCGCCAGCTCTTCCAATGTGAGGTTCACTGCCTCGGCGATATCACCTGCGCTGTCCACCAGCGTGCCATCCAAATCGAACACCAAGGCCGTAGTCGCCACGCATCCACACTCCCGGAAAATGAGCATCGATTGTAGCGGTGCGGCGTCGCGCAGAGGATGTACTCAATCCAACGAGATACTGCGAAACAAATCACCCTGGACCACCGACTCTTCGCGATCACGGAAGCCGGACAGGCCCACGCCGACCAGGCGATAGCGCGTATCCGCCGGCAACTGCACGCGCTGGCACAAGGCCAGGGCAATATCGCGCAGGTCTTCAACCGAGCTTGGCGGCGTATCCGGTGTATAGCTACGGGTGAGAATGCGGAACTGCGCGGTCTTCAACTTCAGCACAACGGTGTGGCCGATACGCTCGGTGCGCCCGGTTGCACGCCAGGTGCGTTCGGCCAACTGGGTGATGGCTTCATCGAACTCACCCATGTGCAGGTCTTCGGCAAAGGTGTCTTCGGAAGAGATCGACTGCACTGGTTGATCGGGCTCCACCGGCCGCTCGTCGATGCCACGCGCGCGCCGGTATAAACCCGCGCCAAAACTGCCGAACAAGGCTTGCAGCTGTTCAAGCGGCAGCGCGCGCAGATCACCGACGGTGACGATGCCCAGCGCCGACAGCTTGCCTTCCATCACCTTGCCCACGCCCGGAACCCGCTTGACCGGCAAGGGCGTCAGGAACTGCTCGACCCTGGAAGGCGGCACCACGAACTGGCCATCGGGCTTGCGCCAGTCCGAGGCGACCTTGGCCAGGAACTTGTTCGGGGCGATGCCGGCCGAGGCGGTCAGGCCCGTGGCCTCACGGATTTGCGCGCGGATGGTGCGGGCGATCTCTGTGGCGATACCGCCACAGCTCTGCGATTCGGTGACATCCAGGAAAGCCTCATCCAGTGACAGCGGCTCCACCAGCGGGGTGTGCTGCAGGAAGATCTCGCGGATCTGCCGCGACACCGCCTTGTAACGGGCAAAGTCCGGCGGCACGAACACCGCATCCGGGCACAGCCGCTCGGCCCGCAGCGCCGGCATGGCCGAGCGCACCCCGAACTTGCGGGCCTCGTAGGAGGCCGCGCACACCACCGAACGCGCCCCGCGCCAGGCCACAACCACCGGCCGTCCGCGCAAATCGGGGTCATCGCGCTGCTCCACGGACGCATAGAAGGCGTCCATGTCGACATGGATGATCTTGCGTTGTGGGCTCAAGGCAACAGTCTCAAAAGGTCGCCAACATGATAGCTGTTGTCGCTAAATGCACACTTGTCCTCACAAATGTACTTATTCGTACCTCCCGTAACAGCCCGCGAACGGCGCTTATCTGCAGCTAACATACGCAACCGTCCAGTTAAAACATTTGATTGAACGCAGCTGCTGCAGCATGCTCCGGGGCTCGCAATGGCTTTGGATTACCCCGGATGACCCGTCTGCATGCTTTCTCGCGCGACCAGCTGCTGGCCAGCGCGCGTGGCGAACTTTTCGGCCCGAACAAAGGCCGTCTTCCCAATGACCCGATGCTGATGTTCGACCGCATCACCGAGATCCGTGAGGACGGTGGAGCACACGGCAAGGGCATGATCCGGGCCGAGCTGGATATCCGTCCTGACCTGTGGTTTTTCGGCTGCCACTTCATCGGCGACCCGGTGATGCCGGGCTGCCTGGGCCTGGACGCCATGTGGCAGCTGACCGGCTTCTACCTGACCTGGCTGGGCGCCGAAGGCCGCGGCCGTGCGCTGGGCTGCGGCGAGGTCAAGTTCACCGGCCAGGTGCTGCCCAGCGCCAAGCTGGTGCAGTACGAAATCGATGTCTCGCGGGTGATCAACCGCAAGCTGGTGATGGCCCAGACCGACGCCCGCATGCTGGTTGATGGCCGCGAGATCTATACCGCCAAGGACCTGCGCGTGGGTCTGTTCACTTCTACCGAGAGCTTCTGATGCGTCGTGTCGTCATTACCGGCATGGGCATCACGTCCTGCCTTGGCAACGATCTGGATACCGTCTCCAGCGCCCTGCGTGACAGCCGCCCCGGCATCGTCGCCCTGCCCGACCACGCCGAAGCCGGCCTGCGCAGCCAGATCGGCGGCAAGGTCGAGATCGACCTGGACGCGCAGGTGGACCGCAAGCTCAAGCGCTTCATGAGCGATGCCGCGGCCTACAGCTATGTCGCCATGCGCGACGCCATCGCCGATGCCGGCCTGGACGAGGCTGCGGTCAGCAACGTGCGTACCGGCCTGATCGCCGGCTCCGGCGGCGGCTCCAGCGAATGGCAGGTGGAAGCCGCCGATCTGCTGCGCAACCGTGGCGTACGCAAAGTCGGCCCGTACATGGTGCCGCGCACGATGTGCTCGACCGTGTCGGCCAACCTGGCCACCGCCTTCAGCATCAAGGGCCTGAGCTATTCGCTGTCGGCTGCCTGCGCCACCTCGGCCCATTGCATCGGCGCTGCCGCCGACCTGATCCGCCACGGCGCCCAGGACGTGATGTTTGCCGGCGGCGGCGAAGACCTGCACTGGTCGATGAGCGTGATGTTCGACGCCATGGGCGCACTGTCCACCAGCTTCAATGAAACGCCGGCCACCGCGTCGCGTCCGTACGACGCCAACCGCGACGGCTTCGTCATCGCAGGCGGCGCCGGCATGCTGGTGCTGGAAGACTACGACCACGCCGTGGCCCGTGGTGCGCGCATCTACGCCGAACTGGTTGGTTACGGCGTGACGTCCGATGGTGCAGACATGGTCGCCCCGTCGGGCGAAGGCGCCGTGCGTTGCATGAAGATGGCGATGGAAGGCCTGGACCGTCCGATCGACTATCTGAACACCCACGGCACCTCGACCCCGCTGGGCGACGTGACCGAGCTGGGCGCGGTGCGCCAGGTGTTCGGTGATGCGGTACCGCCGTTGTCTTCGACCAAGGCATTGTCGGGTCACTCCCTGGGTGCTGCCAGCGTGCACGAGGCGATCTACTGCCTGCTGATGATGCGCGACGGTTTCATGGCCGGCTCGGCCAACATCGAGACCCTGGACGAGCGTGTGGAAGGCTTCCCGATCCTGCGCAAGACCCAGGATGCGAAGTTGGACACGGTGATGTCGAACAGCTTCGGTTTTGGCGGCACCAATGCGACGTTGATCTTCGGCCGGGTTTGATGGCGGATTGATCTGAAAGAAACAGCCGCGAAAGCGGCTGTTTTTTTGTGCTTCTGCTTTGGCTTCTGCTTCTGCCTTGGCTTTGGCCTTGGCTTTGCTGTTGCCTTGGCTTTGCTGTTGCTCTGGCTCTTGCTGTCCCCTCTCCCGTTTACGGGAGAGGGGCTGGGGTGAGGGGAAGCTTTTGCTTTTGCTTTTGCTTTTGCTTCAGCAATAGCCGTTGCTCTGCTTCTCCGAAAAACAACAACAATGGCAACAGCAACAAGCAGAAGCTGCCCTCACCCCTACCCCTCTCCCGCAGGCGGGAGAGGGGAAAGCAAAGCAGAGCAAAGCACTTCCTCAGTCGTAATTACTCAACGCCAGCGACAGCAACGCCTTGGCCTGCTCGCGCAGGGACTGCGGCTCCACGATCTCCGCGTCCGAGCCGTAATGCAGCACGTCCATCAACAGCTCGCGCGACACGCTGTACGGCACCTTCAATTCATAACGCCCGTCAGCAAGGAACCGTCCCTGCTGCTTGGAATGCCAGTGCTCATCAGCCACCCAGCGCGCCGCCTTGGCACTGAACACGATCGTTGCCCAACCCTTCGGCGCACCCGAGAAGATGCCGTAGCTGGCCGCCAACTGCTCGTTCAACTCCTCATCGGCCACATCACGGGCCGGCTGATCCAACAACCGCGCCTGGTGGATGCGATCCACCGCAAAACTGCGTACCGCCTCGCGACTGTGATCCCAGGCGTCCAGGTACCAGTTGTCGCGGTAATGGGTAATGCGCTGCGGCGACACCGTGCGCCGGGTCGCCTCATCAGTGGAACGCGCACGATACTCAAAGGACAACTGCTTGCGCTCCAGCACCCCCGAAGCCACCGTGCGGAAACTGGCCTCGTCCAGCTTGCGGCCACGGTGCGGTATCACCCGTACCCGCTCCACCGGCCAATGTGAGGCACCGGCCTGCGCCGCCAACAAGCCCTCGATGCGCTGCTGCAGCGGCGCCAGCATCGACGACAACACCCCACCACCGGTCCGCGACAACAGGTGCTGGGATGCCAGCAAGGCATGCAGCTCCTCCGAGCTCAGCCACAGACCCGGCAGCTCGAAACGGTCGCTCTCCCCACTCAGGTAACGGAACCCAGCCTCGCCATCACCCTCCACCGGCGCCATCAGCGCGTCACGCAGGAAGGCCAGGTCGCGGTAGACCGTGGCACGGGAACAGCCCAACTCCTCCTGCAGCCGCATCACCGTGACCGGATAGCGGGCGGACTTGAGCAGACGATGCAGCGCGTTGATGCGTTCATAGCGGTCCATGCCCGGATTATGTCCGACTCCGGGCCGCAATGGAGCAGGCCCGCTCCCCACATAACAGCGAATGAAGGCCCCGCCCCCCGTCAGCCTGGGGGTCAGGGACCATCCGGTATCATCCAGATGCCAATCATTCCCGTCTCTCCCTTGGAGATCCCCCTGATGTCCCTGCGTGTTTCCCTGATGCTGCCACTGTTGTTGGCCGCCCCGCTGGCCTGGGCCGATGACGCGTCCGACCTGGCCGCCATGACCTCCCCCTGGAGCGGCAGTGGCGGTGAACTGGGCTTTGCCTCGGCCCACGGCAACAGCACCACCGAGAGCTTCAACGGCCGCCTGAAGCTGCGCTATACCGACAACGACTGGATCCACAACATGGACCTGTTCGGCCTGCGCTCCAGCGCCCAGTACACCGAAACCGCCGACGATGGCAGCACCCGCCGCAAGCGTCAGACCACCGCCAACCGTTACACCGGCAGCGCCGGTAGCGCCCTGCAGCTGGGCGAACACCGCCAGCTCACCGCTACGGTGCGTTATGAAAGTGATGACTTCGCCACTTACGACCGCCAGGCCAGCTTCGGTCTGGGTTACGGCACGCGCCTGATCGATGGCGAGCGCCTGATTCTGGATACCCAGATCGGCCCGGGTGTGCGCCGCTCGCACAATGCCGATACCGACGAGGACCGCACCGGCCTGATCGGTCGCGGCCTGTTCGACCTGAAGTTCGCCATCACCGAGAACACCGACCTGGTCAACTCGTTGCTGGTGGAATCCGGCTCGTACAACACCTTCGCGCAGAATGACTTCGGCGTCTCGGTGAGCATGAACAAGCACTTCGCACTGAAGGCTGGCTGGCAGGCCCGCCACAACAGCGACGTGGCCGAAGACAAGCGCAAGACCGATACCTTGACCACCATGAACGTGGTCTACAGCTTCAAGTAAGCAGGTGCCGGGGCATGCCCGGCATTCGCCCTCACTGTAGTGCCGAGCCATGCTCGGCAAGGGGCGTTACCGGGCTGGTCTGATGCCGAGCAAGGCCCGGCAGTGCGCTTCGGCTTGGTTCGTGGAGCCCCTGCCGAGCATGGCTCGGCACTACGTTGGAGCTTCGTCGATAGAGCCCCTGCCGAGCATGGCTCGGCACTACCGGTAGCGCTCCCTCAGCGCAACAGCTCGCCCGCACCGCCTTCCAGCAGCTGACGCGCCACTTCGCGGCCCAGCGCTTCCGGATCGTTCGCCGGACCTTGCGCCTGCGCGCGCACCGCACGACCGTCGGTCACGCCGCCGACCAACCCCTGCAACCATAGATCCTCACCGCGCCACTGCGCCAAACCGGCCACCGGCACGTGGCAGCTGCCGTCAAGCGCGCGATTCATGGCCCGCTCGGCTTCCACGCAACTGCGGGTGGCTGCGTCATCCAGCGCCTTGAGCAGCGCAATCGTGGCGGTGTCGTCCTGTCGGCATTCAATCGCCACCGCCGCCTGGGCAGGAGCTGGCAACCATTGCGGCGCGGTCAGGCGGTCGCGGATGCGTGCTCCCAATTCCAAACGCTCCAGGCCAGCGCAGGCGAGGATGATGGCGTCGTACTCGCCTGCGTCCAGCTTGGCCAGGCGGGTGTTGACGTTGCCACGCAGATCACGCGAGATGAGGTCCGGGCGCAATGCGCGCAGCTGTGCCTGGCGGCGCAGCGAAGATGTGCCCACGCACGCCCCCTGTGGCAAGGCGTCCAGCGATGGATAGGTATTGGACACGAAGGCGTCGGCCGAGTCGGCGCGGGTCAGGATCGCCGGCAGCGCGAAGGGGGCTTCCAGCGCCATCGGTACGTCCTTGAGCGAGTGCACCGCGCAATCCGCCTCACCGCGCAGCATCGCCACTTCCAGCTCTTTCAGGAACAGGCCCTTGCCGCCGATGGCCGCCAGCGAACGATCCAGGATTTCATCGCCGCGCGTGCTCATCGGCACAAGTTCCACCTGCAGCCCGGGATGGGCCTCACGCAGACGGTCGGCAACATGTTCGCTCTGCCACAGGGCAAGCGGGCTCTTTCGGGTGGCGATACGCAGGATGCTCATCGCTGCATTATCACCGCTGCGGGCGCCAGGGTCATCGCCATGGCCCCAACCCGGCCGACGGGGAGTGCCTCAACGGCACTCCCTTCCTCCGCGCAGCGTCGCGCAACCGGCCGTCAAGCCTGCGCGAAGCGCGCCTGCAGCCAGTCGCCCAGTGCCTGGATTTCTTCGCCGCAGACCTGGTGGGCCATCGCATAGCGGTGCCATTCAACGCCAAAGCCCAGCGAGGTGAGGACCTGTGCGCTGTGCTCGGCAATCTGCAGCGGAATCACCGGATCGGCACTGCCATGGGCCATGAATATCGGCTGGGCGATTGCGCCGTCCACCAGCTGTGCCGGCGCGGCGTCCACCTCCGGCAGATAGGTCGACAAGGCGACCAGGCCGGCTACCGGCTCACTGCGCTTGAGGCCCGCGGACAGGATGATCGCCCCGCCCTGGGAGAAGCCAGCCAGGATGATGCGCTTGGCCGGGATGCCACGTGCCTGTTCGCGCGCAATCAGCGCTTCGAGTTGCTGTACCGATTCGGCCACGCCCTTGGCGTCGGCGCGGCTGCGGAAATCCATGCTGACGATGTCATACCAGGCCCGCATCGGCATGCCGTTGTTGATGCTGACCGGGCGCTTGGGCGCATGCGGGAACACAAAGCGGATCGCCGGCCATTGCGGACGTACCAGCTCGGGCACGATAGGCGCGAAATCATGGCCATCGGCACCCAGCCCGTGCAGCCAGATAACCGACCATGCCGGCGACGCGCCGGTTTCCTGCTCCACTGTTTCCAGCATGTGTATGACTCCCAAAGACAGGCGGGGATTATGCCTGCCCGGCACACTCATCGGTGGAGCCGGCAATTTGTAGGAGCGGCGTCAGCCGCGAAGCTGATGCTGCTGCCGGTTGAAGCCCAACCGGCGACTTGCACAGAGGTTGCAGGCCAAATGGCGACCGATTGCTATCGACTTCGCGGCTGACGCCGCTCCTGCAAAAGAGCAATCCCGATCGTTTGTGGGAGCGGCGTCAGCCGCGAAGCGGGTGGTGCGTCCGATTGAAGCCAAGCTGGCTACCTGCACCGAGATCGGCAGCCAAACGGCGGTTGATTGCTATCGGCTTCGCGGCTTGCGCCACTCCCACAACAGCAGCAACAGCCGCAGCCATCAATCCTGCAGCGGCTCCTTCAACGCGGCCGCACGCAGTTCCGCCGCACGCAGCAACACCGGCGGCGGTGCGTTCTCTTCCGGAATGCACAGCAGGCCATGCCGGCGCAGCCAGTCACCGGCCTTGCGCGAGGAGGTCCATGCCACCACCGGCACCGCCAGCGCCATGCCGATCACCACCGGCGCCATCCACGCGGCCAGCGGCGGCGACACCAAATAGGCAGCCACGCCCATCACCACGCCGAATACGCTCAAGCCGCCATAACTGCGCAACAAAGCGCTCAGCGAAATACTGCCATCATCGCGCTGCTGCGCGTCCCAGCCCGAATCCTTGCCGGCCAGCACCTCGGCAACACCGCGCGACTGCACGTACATCACCACCGGCGCCATCAGCGCCGCCAGGACGGTTTCCAGCAGCATCGAAATGAACGCGCGGAACGCGCCGCCGCACCCGATGCGCTCCTTGCGCGAGGTCAGCATTGCCACATAGCCCATCAACTTGGGCGACAACAGCGCGACCATGGTCACCACGAATACCCAGAACACGCCGTCCTGGTCCAAGCCGCGCCAGTAATGCGCCGGCGACATCCGTAGCTGCAGGTGCAGCTCCTCGGCCAGATCGATGCCACCGTGGATGAGCGGGATGGCGATGCCGATCAGCATCAGCATCGCCCACATCGGCGCGGTGAAGTAGTGGCCGATGCCGATCAGCATATGCACGCGGTTGACCCAGTGCAGGCCTGGCGTGGCCACCACCTTGGAGTGCTGCAGGTTGCCCTGGCACCAGCGGCGGTCACGGATCAGCAGGTCGGTCAGGGTTGGCGGGCCTTCTTCGTAGCTGCCATGCAGGTACGGCACCATGTGCGAGGCCCAGCCACCCCGGCGGATCAGCGCGGCCTCGACGAAATCATGGCTCAGCACATGCCCACCAAACGGCTTGCGCCCCGGCAGCTCCGGCAACCCGGCCTGTTCGGCAAACGCCTGGGTGCGGATCACCGCGTTATGCCCCCAGTAATTGCTTTCCGCGCCATGCCACCAGGCCACGCCATAGGCCATCACCGGCCCATATACGCGGCCACCGAACTGCTGCATGCGGGCGAAGGCGGTACGCCCACCGACCACCGCTGGCAACGACTGGATCAGGCCGACGGTCGGATGGTTTTCCATCGCCGATACCAACCGCACGATCACATCGCCGGTCATCAGGCTGTCGGCATCAAGGATCAACATGTGCGGATAGGCCCCGCCGAAGCGGCGCACCCAGTCGGCGATGTTGCCGGCCTTGCGCCCTACATTGCTGGCGCGGCGACGGTAGTAAAGCCGCTCGGCGCCGCCGGTGGCTTCCACCAGCCTTGCGAACACCTGTTCTTCGGCGCGGCCGATGGCATCGCGGGTGGTGTCGCTGAGCACGTAGAAGTCGAAGTGCTGCAGTTGCCCGGTAGCGGCCACCGATTCGTAGATCGCCTGCAGGCCCGCCATCATCCGGCGCGGGTCCTCGTTGTAGGTCGGCATCAGCAGGGCAGTACGGCTGCGCAGCTGCGGCAGCGGTGTATCCGGATAGATGCCAAGCTTGCGACGGCCGCGCAGCAATGCCTGCAGGCCCGCCAGGCTGCTGACGAAGGACATCGCGATCCAGGCGAACAACAGCACGAACAGGACCAGCAGGCAGCCCTCCAGCACGTTGATGCCGCCGTTGGACAGCACCCGCGCCATCAACCAGGTGGCGAACAGCGTGGTCAGCGCGGTGCTGCCGAATACGTACAGGCGGCGCAGGCCGATATTGGCCGGGGCGGTCTTCTGCCGTGGCACCTGCAGCGAGCCCTCACGCAGCGATTGCTCGGGCATCGGCAACGGATGTTCGGCCGGCAGCACGGCAATGCCGGCATCCAGCCCATTGCCCGGGGTGAGGTTGCCGCTCATCGATCACCCCACTGCGCCATCTGCGGCCCGTCTTGGCGACACACCCTGCGGTAACGCTGTTTGCTTGCGTGTTGCACCTGAAATCCTTGAAGGAAAAGCCGAGCAGCCGGGAAAACTAGAAGAACCAACTTAAACCTGCGGCAAACGAACCCTGCCGGTCGCGATGCGGGAGCCCCCTCGAACCACCTCGCTGCTGGCGGCAACAACCCGCCATGGCCGCTCCAGGGCCAATCGCCGCAGTCCTTTGACCGCATGGGCGTTGGGGGAATTATCCACCATCGATCCGACAGGTACACCTCTGCCAGTCAGCTTGACTGTGACGCCCAGCGCATCTGATCGCAGCGGCAGCGCATCTTCCCCGACGGCCCGCGCCCGCAGCCGGCAAGCCGGCCTTCACCCACCAGGCAGCCCAGCCAACAGCCGCGGCGGTGGAAAACGGCGCGGGCCCGGCAAAGGCAATCACCGGGCGTCCTGATCGTTCAATCCCGGCAGGACGCGCTGCATCGACGCCTGCGCGCCCCGGTCCAGTCCGCTGGCATACCGCTGGCCGGATGAAAGCGGCCAGGCCGACCGGGATCGCGTCGCAGGCAAACACGTCAACGCACAACACAGGCTAAATCCTCCGGCCTGCACAACGCGATCACAACATCGCGCTCACCTGCCACAAACCCGGGGATGCGCAGTCTGGGGCCGTCTGCAGCGAGGCAGACGTTTCCGGAGACCGTTCGTGGACCGCAACCGTGTTGAAGGCACCAAGCACGAGATCAAGGGTGCCATCAAGGAAGCTGCCGGGAGGCTGACAGGCAACAAGGCCCAGCAGATGGCCGGCAACATGGAGAAAAATGCAGGCAAGGCACAGAAAGCAATCGGCAAGGCCGCAGACGAGGTAAAGCATCGACATTCATGACGAGCGCATCACACCACAAGCACTGCTTCCGTAACGCACATGACCGGAGCCCGTAGTACCTGGCAACACTGTGCAGTCCCAATGGCGCGACCGTGTGGAAGCCGGCCGCGCCATTACATCAGCATCGAATCAGCGCGGGCGCTCGGACAACAGGCCGATACGACGGAACCACATCTCCAGCGGCACCGTCACCAGCGGCGGCACGGCCGCCAGCAAAGCCAGCAGCACCGCCCACAGCGGCCAGCGCAGCTTCACCCAGGCAAACAGGGTGACGACGACATAGAACAGGAACGCCAGGCCGTGCAGGCGACCGAACAGCCACACACCCAGCTCGGTGGTGCCGGTGCCGTACTTCAGCAGCATGCCGATCAACAACCCGGCCCAGGTGACACCTTCAATCAATGCAGCAGCGGCAAACAACTTGCCGGCGGCAGTCATGGGTTTGGCAGACATCGATTCCATCAGCTGTACAAAAGAGCCCGGATTGTAGACGAGAATGCGTCGCATCCCGACCACTCAGAGCCAGCCACGCCGTTTGAACCACAACAGGGGCAGCACGATGCTCGCGGCCACCGCAGCCAACGCTATGGCGTAACCGTAGTGCCAATGCAGTTCCGGCATCGCTGCGAAATTCATGCCCCACACCCCGACCAGCACGGTTGGGGGAATGCCGACCACCGAGGCCACCGCCATCACCTTCATCACCTCGTTCTGGTCCATGTTGATCAGGCCGAGCACGCTGTCCAGCAGGAACTCGTTGCGGTCGCCCAATTGCTGTTCGAACTCGCTCAGCGAGGTCAGGTCCTTGACCACCAGTTTGATGCGCTTCGGGGCATCGGCACCAAACCAGTCCGGCGTGGCCTCATCCAGATAGCTCATCATCCGCAGCATGCCGTGCAAGGTGTTATGCAGCGCGCCGATGCGCCGCCCCATCATGCCCACCTCATGCAGCATCTGCTCCAGCCGGCGTGAAGCGCGCTTGCCCTTGGGATGGCTGAAGGCCTGCCGCGAGAACTCGCTCATCGTGCTTTCCAGCGACTCCAGCAGATCGGCCAGGCGATCGACGATGTGTTCGATCATGCGCAGGAAAAGATCGGCCGAGCCCTGGCAGGGGTGCTTGTCCAGCGCTGCTTCCACGCCTTCCAGCGCATCGATGCGGTGCTCACGCTGCACCACCAGCGCATTGGGCGCCACCACGAACCCCAGCGGCCCGACGACGTGCTCGACTTCATACTGGAAGCGCGGCAGATTCAGCACCAGCGCCTCGCCCTCCACGCGCACCCGGCTGCTGAACTCGATCTCGCTGATGCCGGCACGGTCAGGGATACGGAAACCCACTTGCCGCGAGGCCTGTTCCAGCTCTTCCGGCGTGGGTTGGCACAGGTCCACCCATGACGACGGGGTCGCCTTGCCGCCAGCGGCGGTGGCGAGGGTGCGGCATTGGAGCATGGCGTGTTTCCGACACGGGACCAGCGGTCATCCTCGTCTCCACCGTCCGCCGAGTAAAGCCGCAACCGGCTCAATCCAGCTGCTGCAGCGCGTACCAGGCCGCATAGGGTGTGTTGCGGACCAGATGGCGGTTGAAGTCCGGCGCCCCGTCCTGCCACCACACCGGTCCTCGCTCGCCCAAGGCGCATTTGGCCGCGTCAACCGCGCCACCCGCCTTGGCCAGACGCGGACGATCGCCGGCACGGCGTGCAGCGCCAACCTCCCGTCGCGCCGCCATCAACTGGTTTACCAGGGCCGCACGCACCGGCTCCTCCAAGCCCGGGTTGCTGGCCCGCCACAGCCGCCCACGCACCACCAGATAGCGCCCGTCGGGCGTACGCAACGGTGTTTCGGCCATCTCCCATCCCCTGCCGGCATGCGAGGCCCCAGTATCCCACCTGCCCACGGTTGCAAAGCGCAGCCGCCTTCACGCAAGCTCGCCATTCCTTCAACCACCGGTCCCGCCATGCAAGACAACATCATCCAGATCATCCCTGCCGACGGCTGGGTTGCCGTATTCGAAGAAGCCGGTGATGAAAGCGCACAAAGCCTGGTCTGCTTCGCGGTAGTGGAAGAAGCCGGCAAGCGCGCGGTGCGCCCGATGCTGGCCAACGGCAAGCAGATCGGCTTCGCCGACAACCTGCCCAACTTCGTCCGCGTCGAAGAAGCCGACGCCTTTGAAGAAGAGGATGAGGACGAAGAGGACGAGGAAGAAGAAGACGAAGAAGAAGAGGAGGAGGAAGAGGCCTGAGCCTGCTTCCCGCTCCAGGAGCGGCCGGCATTGCGCCGGCCCGCTCATTTCAGTCCGCGCCCTGCCCCGGCTCCGCCGCAGCCGGCACGCACTGCTTGCTGGCCGGCTGCACGGGTAGGCGCAGCAGGGAACCATCGGCCGCCACCTCATTCACCTTCAACGTGCATACGCCGCCGGAGAAGTCCACGTCCAGGGCCACTTCGTAGTCCTTGCCGGCCTGCGGAGTGAATGCCGAAGTGATAAGGCGATCACATCGCCAACCGGCCGGTGAGCCCATGCCCGCCTCCACCACTACCGACTGTCCCGGCACCAGCGGGTACTCCTTGAAGTAGGCCTTGGACATGATCATGCCGCGTTGCTTCAGGCCACGGCTGGTATCCGTTTCCGGTATGCCCAGGCTCTCGTTCTTCACCTTGCCCAGCATCGAGCCGAACGCATTTCCCAGCGAACCGGAAGCGCGGATTTTCTGCGCATACTCTGCCGTGCAGCTGGTATTGGTATAGAGCACCATGCCAACACCGTTCTGGCCGAACAGCCGCAGCCGCGACGATGCCGGCGCGTCCGTCGCCAGCTGCTGCGCACCGGCGGTATTCGCTGCCAGCAACAGGAACACGGTGAAGATTCCACATGTGAAGCGCATTGCATTCTCTCCTTGAACAACAGCGTCCGTGACGCAGATTGAAGCACATGTGCAGGCCCGCGTGTCATGTGCACGTCACCTCTGCACGCCATTTTGCATGGTTGATTCCGCAACCATCATTCGCCAATGAATCGCAACTTCCTGCTGGGCATTCTGCTGGCCGCCGGCATCGCCGGGCCGGCCATGGCAAACGCGCCGCTGCCGCTGCAACACCATGGCGGAACCTGGCAATCGGGCCATGTGCAGGGCATCGCCGTGGACCAGCAAGCGGGCTATATCTATTACTCCTTCACCAACCTGCTGGCCAAGTACGATCTGCAGGGCAATCTGGTCGGTACCTTGACCGGATGGAACGGGCATCTGGGCGATCTGGATTTCAATCCGGCCGACGGCAAGGTCTACGGATCGCTGGAGTACAAGAAGGACCAGGCCTTCTATATCGCGATGATCGACGTGGACCGCATTGACCGGGTTGGCATCGAGGCCACCGACAGCGAAATCCTGCGTACCATCTACCTGCCGGAAGTGGTGAAGGACTACACCGCCGATATCAACGGGGATGGCCGCTTCGACGGTGACGACGGGAAATACCGTGGCAATGAAACCGCCTCCCCGGATCACCGCTATGGTTGCTCCGGCATCGATGGCGTCGCCTTTGGCCCGCGCTTCGGTCACGCCGATGGCCCACAGCTGCTGACTGTTGCCTATGGCATCTATGGCAATACCGCTCGCACCGACAACGACCACCAGGTACTGCTGCAATACGACGTCAGCGACTGGCAGGAAAAGGCACAGCCCTTGCTGGAGTCCGCACCGCACCACAGCGGACCCACGCAGGTGCAGGGCAAATACTTCGTGCGCACGGGAAACACCAGTTACGGCGTACAGAATCTGACCTACGACGCAGCCCAACAGCGCTGGTACCTGGGCGTATACCAGGGCAGGAAGCCGACGTTCCCGAACTACCTGCTGTTCGCGGTGGACGCTGCTGCCAGGCCAACGCCAGGAGACTTGATCGGCGTGCCCGGCAACACTTCCGGCCGCTGGGAACAGGGGCAGCTACTGCCACTCGCCGACGCAGGCCTGAAGGATCCCGTCACCGGCATCCGCGGCTGGATGCAGAAGGCCGACGTTGGCCTGCAAGCCGTTGGCGACGGTCTTTTCTATCTCGCCAGCAACTTCAAGCAGGACGGCAAACAAGGCGCAGAGCTGCACCTGATGCGGTGGACCGGCGATCCGGAACGGCCGTTTGTCGCAGCCGAACCGCAGAGGTAGCAACAACAATCCGCATTCCAGCAGGACACAACGCAGGCCGCAGACCATCAGCGGCCAACCTTGCGCGTGATGCGGATCAGGACGCCGGAACCGGAAGACCAGCAGGCAGGTGCGCGACGGCACTGCGTGCAACCGTGCGTAGCCACGCGAAACCGAACAATCATCGACCGCGCTCTGCCTGCACGGCCACTGCAGGCAGAGCAAAGCAAAAGCAGTTTCAGTAGCGACAGTATCCATGACTCAAACGTAAAGGTTCTGTAATTGTCCGGACGTAAGGTGGCGCCGCTTGCACGGCGGAACCTCAGCTGTGTGCGGTACTCCCACACTCTCCGGAACAGATCCATGCTCGAACTAAAGAAGTCGGCGCTGGTCAGCGCCATCCTGGCAGCGCTTTGCGTTTCGCCCGACCTGCTCGCCCAACAGCGCAACGACAACAGCGTCCAGACCATCGCCAGCGGCAGCCTGCGCGGCCGCGTGCTCAACACCGCCACCGGCGAGTACGTACGTAATGCCGAGGTGCGGATCGAAGGCAGTCGCAATGTCAGCTATTCGCAGGAAGGCGGCCATTTCCAGCTCTCCGGCATCCCTGCCGGCGACATCACCGTGCTGGTCAAATACACCGGCCTGCAGGAAGCACGGCTCAGCGCGGCGGTCGTGGCGGGCAAGACCACCACGCTCGACGTTGCCTTGAAAGCGCCCTCCTACACCGCCAATGGTGGCGATGCGACCGACCTGGATGCGATCAAGGTCACCGCCTCGCGTGACGGCCAGGCCAGCGCGATCATGGAACGGCGTGCGGCGATGAACGCAAAGAACGTGGTCGCGGCCGACAACTACGGCGCTCTGACCATGGGCGACGTCGGTGAGTTCATGAAGTCGATGCCCGGCCTGTCGCTGGACTACACCGAGGTGGATGCCACCGCCGTTCGCATCGGCGGCCTGGACCCGAAGTACTCGACCTTCACCACCGATGGCGCACGCATGGCCACGGCAACCTCCAACAACAACTCCGGCCGCCAGAATTCGTTCGAGCAGATGTCGATCACCGGCATCGAATCGATCGAGCTCAACAACACGCTGACCGCGGCGATGGACGCCGACTCACCCGGCGGCAATATCAACCTGCGCAGCAAGTATGCGTTCCAGCGCACCAAGCGTGACATCGTGTTCCAGCTGGGCGCGGTCGGCACCTCCGACTCGAACTGGTCGGGCAAGTACTTCCCGGACGACCGCAAGCACGACACCATTTATCCATCCGGCCAGTTCGGCTTCGGCGATGTATTCATGGACGGGCGCTTCGGCGTCGAGTTCAACGCCAGCTACAACGCCAACTACGTGCAGCAGGACCGCATCCAGACCGACTATGCCTACAAGCCCGACGGCAGCGCCATGCCGTACCGGGTGATGTGGCGCCCGGGCCCGAAGATGACCAGCCGCACCGCGGCCAACCTCAGCCTGGACTACCAGATCACCGACGAACTGGTCGCCTCGCTGCGCAGTACCTACTCGATGTATGACGTGGAGTACTTCAACCAGTACACCTACCTGATTTTCGGCACCACCTCCAAGTCGGAAGCGGCACCGGGCTCCACCCCAGACCACATCGTGGTCAATCCCAACGGCACCAACACCCGCCTGCACACCCAGTATTCGCATCGCTATGCGGGCACGCCGGCGTACCTGATCGCGCCCAAGCTGGAGTACAAGGGCGAAGACTGGGAAGCCGTGCTGCGTGGCAGCTATTCCGGCGCGGAGTTCAACTTCCGCGACAACAGCAAGGGTTTCTTCCAGCGCACCGACAGTTGGCTGACCGGGATAGGCTTCACCCTGGACCGCCCCTCGGAAAGTTCGCATGAGTGGAACCTGGCGCAGACCGGTGGCCGTCCGTGGAACGACCCCAGCAACTTCAACCGCGATGCCCCTATCGGTTACAACGTGCGCACCGCCGAATCCGACGCGCTCAACGACCAATACGGCGTCAATCTCGACCTCAAGCGCCACCTCAGTTTCAACGACACACCGGTAACCCTGATGGGCGGCCTGGGCACGCGCCGCAACGACTGGCGCACCAATGAGGGCTCCTACCAGCAGTACCGCTATGTCGGCCCCAATGGCAGCCAGACCGACCCCGGCGCCAGCGTGCCGTGGACGGAAAATTACGACTTCCAGATCATCGGTACCGGTGCCGGCAACATGAACCAGCAGGGCTGGCGTGCCGACAGCAACTACGCGATGTACGACATCTACCAGCAGCACCCGGAATACTTCGTGCCCGATGTGGTGGGCAACCTCAAGCGCAAACTGGACAACAACAAACGCATCCAGGAAGAAGTGGACGCAGCCTATATCGAGGCCGAGACCCGCCTCGGCGATGCCCGCTTCGACCTTGGCCTGCGCTACGAGAAGACCCGTACCGCTGCCCGCGTCGCCGACGTTCGACCGGTCAGCGAGGTCAAGGCCGCCGGCCTGGACGTCAATACCGTCGAAGGGCTGATGTACCAGTACAACAATGGCCGCTACACCACGCGCAAGGGCGAGTACGACGACTTCTTCCTCAGCGGTGGCGTCAAGTACGACTTCACCGACAAGCTGGTTGGCCAGCTGTCCTTCAGCCAATCCATCCTGCGCCCGGACTACGGCAACCTCGGCGGCGTGGTTTCGGTCAATGACGACACCATGATCGTCACCGTGCCCAATGCCCAGCTCAAACCCGAGCACTCCACCAAGTACTACGCCAGCCTGCAGTACTACCTGGAACCGTCGGGCCTGCTGGGGTTGTCGTACTACAAGCTGGACATGCAGGACATGCAGGTCACCGGCATCACCGTCAATCCGGAGGATGTCGGCTTCAACGCGAACGAGTACGACGGCTACACCTTCCGCAGCGCGCAGAATGCACCGGGCACCAGCACCAACGAAGGCGTCGTGCTGGAGTACAACCAGCAGATGACCTTCCTGCCCGGTGCCTGGAAAGGCCTGAGCGTGTACGGCTCGCTGACCCAGGTGAATCCGGACGGCCCGCGCCAGAACATCCCCAAGCAGGCCGCGAACTGGGGCATCCGCTACAACTATGGTCGCTTCGATTTCCAGATCAACGGCAACTACCAGTCCGAGCATCGCGTCAGCGCCCTAAGCAACACGCCGACCACCGCCAACAACGGCATCCTCTACCGCGATGCGCGCGAGCTGTGGAACATCAGCGCCAGCTACAAGCTCACCGACAACATCGACGTGATGCTGGCAGGCCGCAACATCTTCAACGAGCCGGAAGTGATCTATTCCAACATCCCCAGCCGCGTGCAGATGTACACGGTGTACGGCTCGATGTGGAACTTCGGCATCCGCGGCCGCTTCTGAGGCAAACGGCGCCGCATCGAAAGCCACAGAACGACGTCGAGCGGCGCTGGCGTTCTTCCCCCTCCCGCCTGCGCGGGAGGGGGCTTGCGCCGAGGACCGGCTCGTCCGGCAACCCCTCCGGCCCCACCACCGACACCCGCAACCCAAAGAGCCTCCGATGACCATGAAACTGGACCGCCGCCGTCTGATCATTGGCGCCAGCCTCGGCCTGGGCGCGCTGCTACTGCCCATCGGTCGCGCGTTCACGGCTGAAGTGCAGGCCGCCAAGGGCTTCACCCACAACGTCGCCAGCGGCGAACCCGGTGCGGACTCCATGCTGCTATGGACCCGCTATGTACCGGACGCCGCTACCGACGAAACCACCCTGCGCGCGGAGATCGCCACCGACACAGCGTTCCGCAACGTGGTTGCCGGGGCCAGCGTGCGTACCGGCAGCTACCGCGACTGGACGGCCAAGCTCACCCTTGCCGGCCTGCAACCGGGATCGACGTACTACTACCGCTTCATCGCGGCGGACGGCAGCGTCTCTCCCACCGGGCGTACCCGCACGCTACCCGTCGGCCAGGTGGACCGATTCAAGCTGGGCCTGTTCTCCTGTGCCAACCTGCCGACCGGCTGGTTCAATGCCTACGCCCATGCCGCACAGCGTGAGGACATGGACCTATGGCTGCATGTAGGTGACTATCTCTACGAATACGGCATCGCCGCCTACAAGGCGCAGGACCGCATCGCCGAGCGCGAAGTGATGCCGGCGCACGAACACGAAATGATCTCGCTGCTCGACTATCGCCTGCGCCTGGCCTGCTACCGTGCCGACGCCGACCTGCAGGCCCTGCACCAGAACGCGCCGATGGTGGCCCTGTGGGACGACCATGAAAGCGCCAACGACAGCTGGGAAGGTGGCGCGCAGAACCACCAGAGCGCAACCGAAGGCGACTGGAGTGTACGCAAGGCCGCCGCGATGCAGGCCTACCGCGAATGGATGCCGGTCTCCGATGAGCCGTGGAAGGCTTACCCGATCGGCAATCTGGCCACCTTGTACCGCACCGAGTCGCGACTGATCGGCCGCACCCGTCCCGCCGACATCGCCGCTGCTTACCGGGCGGATAGCGACGCCGCTCTGGAGGCATTCCGCGACGGTCCGTGGCAGGACCCTGCGGCGACCATGCTCGGCCTGGAACAGGAGAACTGGCTGTACCAATCGCTGAAGAGCAACGCCGCCGGCAATGCGTGGCAGCTGGTCGGCATGGGCACCATCCTGGGCCGGACCGTGATGCCCGCCGAGACCTTAGGCATGCTGCGCAGCGATGCCAGCGAACGCAGCGTGCAGGCTTTCAGGAACAACGTGCGCGGCGCGCGGCTGGGCCTGCCGATGTGGATGGACCGTTGGGATGGCTATCCTGCCGCGCGGGCGCGTTTGCTGCGCGCTGCACAGCAAGCCAACGCCAATCTGGTCATGCTGTCAGGCGACAGCCACAACGCCTGGGCCTATGAACTGCAGCAGGATGGCGAGCCTGCCGGTGTCGAGTTCGCGGTACAGGCGGTCACCTCCGGCGGTATTGAAGGCAGCATGGCCGCCGCACCGGGCGCCGTGGCAAAGGCCTTCATCGCCAGCAACCCGGAACTGCGCTGGTGTGACACCTCGCAACGGGGCTACGCGATGATCGATATCACGCCAGCGCGTATCAGCAGCGAATGGGTGTTCATGCAGGACATCAAGATGCGCGGCACCGCGACAGCGGGCAGTCACCGCATGAGCGCCGCGAAGGACCGCAAGACCTTCAGCTGAAAGCGCTTGCTGCACAAGGCTGCGCGGCGAGACCGGCATTGCCGCCGGTTTCGTCGCCTGCCCTGCGCACAAACCCGCTAGTGCTTGTGTGACGCACGGCCGGCACCTGACTTTTTCCCGCCACCGTCCTGCTTGTTCACCGTCGCCCAGGCGATGCGCTCGGCATCCTCCTTTGAACGTCCTTCCTTGCGCTCGCTCTGCGCGATGTGCGCGGCCTGTCGCTTCTGCTTGTCTGTATAGGCGCTTTTGTCACCCTGGGTCATCGCAGCGTCTCCGACATGGAAGAGCATCAAACGCTAGACGTCGCGACGTAAGCGCTGTGTGCAGAACGCCATCGCGATGTCGACACGACCATCTCTTCAGCTGGCAGCGAACAGCTTGAATAGCCGGCGTTCGCAATCCGCTAACAACAACGCTGCGGTGCGCTAACCCCGGCGTTGTCACCATCTGCCTGGGCCAGCGTATGAATGGCCTGTTCCCCCACCAAAGGAGCATCGTGATGAAACACCTGCACCTGCGGAGTGTGTTGTTGATTGCCGCCGCCATCCCCACCTGTACACCGGTTGCAACCGCCGCCTACCTGGGCCAGGAACCTCCTCCCGAAGCCGGGCGCGTCGAACGCACCAGCGATCAACCCGGCAGCGATGCCTGGATAAACCGCGAAGTGAAAGCCAGGCTGATGGGTGCCCGCGATGTGCCGGGCAGCGAAATCCACGTGGAAACACGCGGTGGCATGGTATCGCTGAGTGGCCAGGTTGGCAGCCAGGCCGAAGCGGATCGCATGGTGACCGCCGCACGCGCAGTCGACGGCGTGATCAGCGTCGACGACAGCGGCCTGATCATCGGTGAACCCAGCAACTAGTCCGTTCCATGCAAACCAACACCCGCAGCGCTGCACGCAGCGTTGCGGGTGCCGGGTAGAGCGGACCACCAGCTGCCGCCCTTGCGAACCCGCAACCTTGATCTGTGCGGGTTGCCTCCAGGGCTGCTCGCACACTGCCACGGGCGTTCACGATGAAGATGCGCGAAGCCGCGCACCGCAGCAGTGGATCAATGCTTCCTGCCGTGATTCCGCCGTCCGACCGTATGTTGGTCCGACATGCGTTGATCGTGCATGTCTTTCTGATGGCTGGGCTCGCCACGCGCGGCCTGGCGCGCCGGGCTGCTGCTGCGCGCCTGCTCCGCATCCGACTGTCGGGAACGCTGCGGACCGCCTTCATGGCTGTGCTGTGGATTGTGTTTGCTGATCATTGCAACCTCCAAACTGCGGCTTGGCATACCGCCGGCGAACAATGCGCCGCCCGGCGTTACGTTGATGTGGCGTTCCCGTGCGGGGCCGCTACAAAGCTGAGCAGGAGCTGCGACGCGCTGGGGACGCACAGGGCATTCATCCAGCCCACGTAGACAGCGACTGCCAGCAGCGGGCACCCAGATACATACCCATTCCAAAAACCGAGTGGCTCGCTACCGTCTGCACGCGCGCATGCCACGGCCGTGGAGTCCGCGAGGCGAAGAACCCAGCCCCCAATGCCGGTTGCAGGACGCACCACGGCACCACCATGCTCAGCAAACCAAATGCCAGCGCCACCGCCAAACTGGGATGCAGCAACCACTCTGGACCCGTCACCGCCACCAGCCCGGCGACATAGCCAATGCCCAGCAGGTAGTGCGCAACCCAGCCGGTCAAGCGTTCGTACCTTACCGGCGCAGCGCGTGTGATCGTCGTGTGGCGCCATTGCCCATGCAACATGTGGCCGAGCCAGCGCCCGACCAAGGCGTAGTCCAGCGTTGCCACGCCGATCCTGCGTAGCAGCGCACTCCAGGCGTCCATCAGGGCCGTCGCCAGCACTCCTGCCACCAGTACATCAATCATCAGCTCCCAGCTGCCCATGACCCGCTCCGCCCGTTCTGTTAGGGTCAGGATGCAAGTTGAAGTCCACTTGAGGTCAAGCATGTTGGAACTGGATATCAGCGAGGTCAGCCAGCGCTCCGGCCTGCCGGCTTCGACCCTGCGCTACTACGAGCAGCGTGGGCTGATCCGGCCCCTGGGTCGCAAAGGCCTGCGTCGCGTCTATGCGCCAACCGTGATGCAGACATTGGCGCTGGTTACGCTGGGCCGAACGGCGGGTTTCGCGCTGGAAGAAATAGCGGCGATGTTCGATGCGGACGGCAACTTCAGCATGGATCGCCCGTCCCTGCTGAACAAGGCCAGCGCGCTGGACCGTCACATCCTGCGCCTGCAGCTGCTGCGCGATGGGCTGCGCCATACCGCCCGCTGCACGCAACCGGATCACCTGCAGTGCCCCAATTTCCGCAAGCTGATGCAAGCCGCGTTGCCGTCCACACCTGGCAGGCAGGCCAAGCGCCCGGCACCTGCGGTACGTGGCCAGCGTTGAGCCGCATCGATCAGCGACAGCGGATCGGCGTACTGGCCATCATCTGGAAATCGGCGCGGCACTCAGGCTAATGCTGAAGAATTCACTTCGCTTTTCCGGCGGGACATCCTCAAGGTCGGCGTCGCCCAGGTCCTTGAATGCATCCATCGTTGCGCGTGGGTAGTAGCCGCCCCAGAAATGGCGCGTGGCCACGCTCTGCTGCTGGATCGATGCCGCATCCATGCCCGCGACAAACCGGGTGCTTTCCGGGCGCAGGTTGGCTGCCAGGGCAACGCGGACTTCGGCCAACGCCCAATGGCAGACCTCCCGCCCGTAGTACGCCTCATCGATGATCCGATCCAGATGGATCGTCCCAAGGTATTCCCCTTCCGCCACCTTGACCAGGTCGAAGGGTTCGTTGCTGGAGATGCGCGGCATGGCACCTGCAAACGCGTCGCTCCTGCCGCAGCGGCCCGGGTTTTGAACATCGTACTGCGCGGTACCCTGCACGGTTTCAAACGGACCCGGGACATTGGCCAGCCGCACCCTGAGCGCGTAGGCCTGCACCGCAGCGGGATTGAGCTTGCGCAGCGCGGCCGCGGCTCTGCCGGCCTCCGGGCTATCCGGCGGCACTTCGCCATTGCGTGGCGCGGCGCAGGCAGCGATCAACAGTGCAATGGCACAGAGGCTGACGTGTGCGGCCTTCCGTAAAGCAAGGCATGTGGTTGAGTACGCGGGCATCGTCCTTGCTCCCTTTTTCGGTAACACCACCGCTGTGGTCGACGCATTAGATCGCCGGCGCCGATGACAACGCAAGCGAACGGCATGAACCGTCCCGATCCAACAAGGCCAAGGGAATCTCAAAGCGCGCGGGATAAGCCCTCCCTTTGCCGTAGGCAAGGGGAGGGTTGGGAGGGGTGCTTTGGCTTTGGCTTTGGCTTTGGCTTTGGCTTTTGGCCCTGACGCTTCGCTTTGGCTCTGCAAGGGAAGAAAACCCAGACGCAACCATTCCCCGTCCAGCCGCCAGCCTTGAATGTGGGGAGCGAAGCCCTGCTGTACCCAGACTCTATCGGTAATGCCCCTGCCGAGCATGGCTCGGCACTACCCTGCTGAACCGCGCGGGATGAGCCCTCCCTTTGCCGCAGGCAAGGGGAGGGTTGGGAGGGGTGCTTTGGCTTTGGCTTTGGCTTTGGCCCTGACGCTTCGCTTTGGCTCTGCAAGGGAAGAAACCCCAGACGCATCCATTCCCCGTCCAGCCGCCAGCCTTGAATGTGGGGCGAAGCCCTGAGCTACTCAGGCTCCGTCGGTGAAGCCTCTGCCGAGCATGGCTCGGCACTACCGTACTGCGCTTCGGCGCAGTGCCAGGTTGTAGGTGGTCGCATAGAGCGCGGTAACCGACATCGGCACCACGATCGTGCGCAGAATCTCCGGCGTACCAGCCAACCAATGAATGCTGCTGAGCAGACTCAACGAGGCGACGACCGCAACCAAAGGCGGAACCCAATAACCCGCACTCCCCGGCAACCGCGCGGACAGCGCCTCGATCATGCGCTTCAAAAACAACGTGATCAGCGCCGACAAGATGCCCTGCACCACCCCGGCAATCACCGGCCGCGGCATCGGGTGCGTGCTGTTTGCGAATGCGGCCCAGCTGCCCATGGCGATGAAGGCCACGGCCATATGCACGATGCTGTTGCGGGCTGCTGCAGCAGTGGTGGTCGGCACGAACTATTCCTTCTGGCGTAGCCCCGGGTTGGCGTCGCAGCATGACGGATGCAGCAGCCCGCCATCAACTCCAGCTAACTCCAAGACGGCTGCCGCGAAGAACAGAGCGCCTCGCCATGCCTGGGTTTCGCTGCAACCGGCAATGATCACGGGCCGATCGAGAAGTGAGGCGCTGCCATCCTCAAAGAGTACCCACATCTGCCCTGAAGCTTCAGCTCAGCCGCCCACACCAAGAAACACTCGCATACGCCCCAGCTCAGCCTCCAGTTCCTCGGCAAAGGCAGCATCCGATGGTGCCCTGCCGTCCACGTAATGCAGTTGTGCGTTCAGTGCCCCCGACGCCACCGAAAGATTGCCCCAGCCAATCACCCGGTCCTGCCACAACAGCGGCAACGCGTAATACCCCAGCCTGCGCTTTGCCGGTGGCGTGTAGGCTTCAAAGCGGTACGCCCACCCCCAGAACAATTCAAAACGACGGCGGTCCCATACGACCGGGTCGAACGGGGTCAACAGCCGCACCTGTGCGTCGGGCTTCCAACGGCGGCTATCGGCCCGCTCATCGGCCGGCCAGACCCAGTCCACCCCCTCCACGCGCGCCCGCTGCAGGCGCAGGCGTGCGCGTGCCAATGCGAGCTTGCGCGCATCCTTCCACTGCGGGACACCATTGCCCAGATGGGCCACCAACTGGCCCAGGCTGGCATCCGGCAGCGGTGCATACTTGCCCACGATCAGGTCGATCAGCGCATCCATGCGCGCATCAATCTCGGTGGCAGCAACCGGCAGCGGAACATCGCGAACCGCATAGACACGCGTACCGCCGTCACGCCGCGCCACCCGCAGCAGGCCACGGTAGTGCATGCCGTCCAGCAACTGCGTGCTGGCGTTGGAAGAGCCACCAAACCAGTTGGTGGTCTTGCCATGGGCGAAATGCGCATCCACTTCGCGCGGGTGCACCGCGCCACGTTCAGCGATGAAGGCCTGCACCGCCTGCGCCTGCTTCCAGCGCGCCGGCGTCCACTCCATCCGCGCCTGCCGCGGATGCATCAACGCCTGCCGCTCGCGCGGCAGAAAGCCATAGTTGACGAAGAAGTCCTCCTCCACCGGCAGCCGCGGATAGCGCCGTTCCAGGTCCCCGGCGTGGTAGTCCACAACACGGTGCCGCAGGGTCAGGTCCTGCGCCCGCGCCGGTGCGCGGATCGGGTCGGCCTGGACGAAGCCCAGCTTTGCAATCGCCCGCATCAGCGTGGTCGGCTTGAACAGCGAGCGGGCGACGGCGTAGCGGCGGAGTTGGTCGAGGGTGAGCGTCATGCGGGGATCATGCCAGCAACCAGGGCATTGGGGTCACACCGCGACGGGCATCGCACCGATGCAAGCCGATATCCGCGTCCCGTCGCGACTCTTTCCTGATCCAAACCCAGGTCAAATCCGAGCATTGCGCCAGCAGAACAGCTGCGTTCCTCCACGACGATACCGACAGTATCTTCAAGAAAGTTGGCCTAAAACTTCCTTGCAGCACAAGCTGCTCCACCAGGAGAAACGATGAAAAGGAATTCACGAATCCTCGCTACCGTGATCCTCGCATTCCTGGCGCCCGCGGTTTCACTATCAGCGCTCGCCGGCGGCGTGATTGAGTGCAACCGCTGCCCATCGACGGCGAACGCCGCCATCTCAAAGGGCAATGGCCTCACCGTGGTTGTAGATTTTGAGAGTGCCCAGCTGACCGCTTACGAAGTTGAGTACGACAGAGAACTGAAGCGCTGGCGTACGATGCGTACAGCCATCCCCGAGCCGATATCGGCGGCGTTCTACCGCGTATTGGATGCCGCCTCCCTGACACCTTCGTCGGCACAGCCAAATGCAGCGGCCATCCCTGGCCATGAACCAACCCAAGGCGAAGCCGCTGATAGCGCCAGATCCAACAAGAACCAGGGAGGGCTTGTCGTCACCGTGCATCCCGACAACCCGCAGTACTCCAATCCAGCCGGTTTCACCTTTCCAAGCGCATACAAGGACTTCAGCGCCAGCGACATCGTTCTTTCAGCCACATCAAGAGCCAGATTCGGGCAGTATCTGGCTGAAGGCCTCGCGGGGGCTGGCACAAGTAGCGCCGCGTGGAACTCGGTGGCTTTCTCCATACAGGAGCTCGCGCTTTCCTGGGCGGACAAACATGGCGCCGGTGCAATAATCGTCATCGTCCAATGGCGGGATGGATCACGGACGGTCTACAAAGTGACAACCGACAACGTCACCGAGGCGAAGTACGTCGAGGGCGAAAGCCGGGATAGCGAAGGCAACAGGTTCCCCGATGCCAGCATCGTCGCGCCTGGCACCGCGCCGGACTACGTTGGCGACTACTACTTCGGCGAAGGAAACAGAGGCAACCGCAATCTGCAGCGCTGGATGGACTCAGCGCGTCGCTACGGCATCCCCATCACCGGCAACGCCGGCGATAGAAATCGCATGCTGTGCAGTTGGGATGGCAGGACAATCCATTGCCGGGTGCAATAGCTCATCCATGAACAAGACGCCCAAGGCGGAGGGGCAATGCCGCCCCGGCCTGGAAGGCAAGGCAGGCTTCTGCCACACCGAAGAGGAACGGCTCACAGGCGTGCTTGCCTGCATGCCCCCGCCGTTCATCCGCTTACACCCGCGGGATCAGTTCCGGCGGGTAACCGAGCGGCAATAGTGTTCGGCCAAGGCAAAGTTCAGCGGCCGCTGCTCGGTCAGACCCCACTCCGCTGCAAGCGCCTTGCCATCCACACGCACCACCTGCGACTGCACGCCGCGCTTTTCCAACAAGGCAGGCAGTTTCTTGCCGAACTCGCTGGCGTCGGCATCACCACTGGTGACGATGCAGAGCGGCATTCCGCCCGCCAGCGGCGCCTCGGAGATCATCTCCTCCAGGTCCTCGACGCTATCCTCATCGTTGTCCAGTTCATCGATGCCGGCGCCTTCCTCGGCGAGCCGGTACTGCAGATTGTCCGCATCCATCATCATCACCATCAGCGATGGAACGGGGGCAGACTCGGCTGGACACTTCGGCGGCATCAGTCGACCGACGAGAGGCGTTACCGTGCCGTCGGCCGCAACCTGACGCAGCGCAATACCGCAGTGACCCCCTTCGAAGTCACGGATCATGTCGCCCTCGTAGTCCTTACCGGGCTCGGGGACAAAACTGATCTCGATGCCGCGCCCGCGGTTGCAGGTCCACCCCGAGCCGTTGGCGATATTCGCCTGCAGACGCACCGGCTGGCCCGGCACCAAGGGGTGCTCGGAGTAGTACGGGCTGGCCCACAGCTTGTCGCGTGTGGCCAGGTTGCGGGTGTCATCGGTCTCCGGCATGCCGATGGAGATGTTCTCCGGCTTCTTGCGGACCATCGCCTTGAAGTAATGCCCGATCGAACCCGACGCCTCGATCTCCTCGTCGTACTGCTTCTCGCAGAGCGCATTGGTATACATCGTCAAGCCAACGCCGTTCTGGCCGAACAGACGGATGCGCGCCGGGCGCTCAACGGCCACGGTGGGTTCCTGCGGCGCCGCGTCTTCTACGGCGTCGGCCTCTACACAGGCAAACGCCAGCAACGCCAGCGGCAACAAACGAATCTGCATTTACGCGACTTCCATTTCGACAAGGATGATGGGTGGAGCGGACAGGCGGCGCTGTGCCACGGCACGCGCGGCAGGAGCGAGATGTGTTCCCCGGGCGGAATTCTATAGACGGCAATCCGCAGCGTATACACGTTGCAGACAGCGATTCGACCACATCGCGGCGTCAAAATTTTGGCCCTGCCCTATGCGCGAGAACCGCGCTGGCCATACAAAGGTTGAGGGCCAAGGCAGCATCTCTGCTGGCCTTGGCCACTCAGTACTCAAGCTGCTGACGTTTCTTCAGCTGCCCAGATCAATGCGGGCGATGCTTTCCTCGGCACCCTTGGGGTCGCCTTCGCCATTCTTGATGCTGACGTAGAGCACGTTGTTCTTCGCATCCAGCGCCAGACTGTTCGGATGCGTGGGCACCGACCAGCTGGCCACCTGCTGGTAGTTGTCGCTGTCGTAGGCGGTGACGCTGCCGGCTTCGCGATTGGTCACGTACAGGCGCTTGCGCGGTGCATCCAACAGGATGCCGAGCGGGCCCGCATCGGTGGGGATGCTGGCAAGCTCAGCACCACTGCTGCGATCCAGTACCAGCACCCGCTTGCCCGGATGGCGCGAGACGAAGCCTTCGATGCTGCTGCCCTGATACTTGCGGATCATCTCCAGCCCCTGGTCGGTGACGAACAAGCGCTTGCCGGCAGGATCAAGCGCGATGTTCATCGGCTGCTCGGCACTGACCTGGAAGCGCTGCTCGACCTTGCCACTGTCGGTGCCAACGGTGACCACCTCACCGAGCAGATTGCTGGTGTAGACGCGCTTGCCGGCCGCATCCAGCGCCAGACCCGGCGCCTTGGCCTTGCCCAGCCCTTCAATGGTGTCGATCAGCAGCAAGGACTGCGTATCGACCACGAACAACACGCTACCTTCCTGCGAGTGGCCGGTGACATACAGGCGATGGTTGGGCGCATCCACCACCAGCTCGCGCAGGTCGTGGCTGTAATAGGACTTGCCGTCCTTGCCGGTGACCTTCTCCATCAGCTGCACGGTGCCGATGGCCTTGTTCTGCGCGGTATCGACCACGGTCACCGAGGAATCGACGGTGTTGCCAACGTAGAGGCGATTGTTTGCGTCATCCAGCACCACACCGAAGCCCTTGCGCTCCAGCGGAATGCGCTGCTGCACGGCAAGCGTAGTGGGATCCAGGCGCAGCACCTGGGCCGGGTCGGCGTCATCGCCAAAGCCACCGGAAGAAGCGACGAAAACAGCGTTCTGCGAGGGACTGTAAGCCAGCTCATACAGGCCCTTGGCGACGGCCTGGCGCTGCACAGAGGCGGCAGCGCTGCTGCTGCCTGCAACCGGCGACGTCGCCGAAGCAGCCGGCGCAACTACCGCAAGAGAGACCGCCAGCGCGAGCGCAGCGGAACGGAACAGGGGGGATTTCAACATTGCGAGCTTCCTTGATAGGGCACGAAGGGTGTCCTGGCTCGCTGCGCCGTTGTCGAACGGGAATGGCTGGCTGGTGCCGGCATGTTAGAGCAAAACCGGGGTCAGAGTCAGGTTCTTGATACGCGAATCACCATCTTGCGCCCCACCCCCGGAAGCGCCGGCACCCAGTTTTCGTCAACAGCGCTGCCGCCGCACACATCTAAATGCCGCAGATATCCCATGGCCAAACTTTCCGGCGACGGTCAAACACAATCTGCCGGCTCTCCAACCCTGTCGCTCCGCGCACTACGCAGAAATTTCCGCTATACCATCGGCGCACCGCTTCACCGTCGGACGCAACGATGAACGCAGCAACATCAACCAGATATCGTGTTCCCGGCAACAGATCTGGCAAGGGATCTCCCGTGCTTCCAAGACCATCAAGACACCTGTTCGGCGTAATGGCGGGAGGGGGCCCCTTGCTCGGCGGAAAGCCCTGCTGCCAGAGAAGGTGCGAGCCACCCGCGCCTTGACGATAGATGCTTACGTTGGTCACTACAGATGCGCGGCCCTCCAACTCCTCCACGTCATTGGCGCGCAAGCACAGGCTGCCACCATCAAGGGAAATGACGGCGTTCTGATATAGCCCCTTTGGTTGACTGCAAATAGCGCTGGCCGGCGCCATCAGAAGTGCAAGCAATAGCAGTCTATGCATGCTCGATCCCTTCCTTGGTTGAGAGACGTCGAACGGATCTTCCATTACCCGTTCAGCGTTGCACAAGTGCGGGGCGCGAAGTTCCATCCAGAACCGGCACCCTTTGGGAGGATGCACTTCCGTAGCCATTCGCGTGTTCAGAACCAGAGTCAGAGTCAGGTTCTTACACAACCCGCCCTACTCCCCGGATCGAAGGTATGCGCCAGCAGCACTAGGGTGATCCGCAGCCCAACATGAGCACCGCATATGGCACGGCACCCCAGGATTGATCTGGCAGAGGTAACCCAACACGTCATACAGCGCGGCAACGATCGGCAACCGTGCTTCTTCCGCGAGATTGACCGCGTGCGCTACCTGCAGGACCTACGCGAGCTGATCATCGCCCACGAAAGCAGCCTGCATGCCTACGTACTGATGACCAACCACTTACACCTGTTGATAACCCCGACCCGAGCAGGTGCGGTAAGCCGGGTAATGCAGTCACTCGGCCGCCGCTACGTCCGCTATATCAATGACGCTTACGGACGTACCGGCACACTATGGGAGGGCCGCTACAGATCCCACCTGATCGCCAATGACGCACATCTCCTGCGCTGCTACCGCTATATCGAGCTGAACCCTGTACGCGCGGGGATGGTTGCAATTCCTGACGATTACACATGGTCCAGCTACCGGCACAATGCCCTTGGTGCGCCAGACCCGGTCATAAAAATGCACGCCTGCTATCGACAGCTGGGCGTCACCGACGCACAACGTCAAGCCGCGTACCGCAACCTGGTCAGGCAACCCAGCGACGATGCCAGCGACTTCCGCGACCACCTACACCGTCAACAACCGATGGGCAACGACCGCTTCCGCGCCGCCATAGAAGCCCAGATTGGCCGCAGTTTGATACCCGGCAAAAGTGGAAGGCCCAGAAAGCAAACGGCAGCGAGCCCAGCGCCCGATGCAGCCAGCTAGTGCACCGTATCCAGCGCCGCGTTAACTCGACTCTGACCCCGGTTTTGCTCCACGCGGTTGCGGCCGGTGTGTTTGCCGCGATATAGGGCCGCATCGGCTTGTTGCATGGCCTGGCTCAGGCTGGCCGCACTGGCGAAGCCATCTGAGACACCAATGGTTACCGTGCAACGCAAGCCTTCATAGCGCGCGTCGTGCAGCATCACCTTCTGCTCGATGCTGCTGCGCACACGCTCGGCCACACGCAGGGCCGAGGCGTCATCGGCACCGACGCAGATCGCCGCGAACTCCTCGCCCCCCAGCCGGCAGACGAGGTCATCCTTGCGGACCGAGGCGCGCAAGGCGTCCGCAACGCCACAGAGCACGGCATCACCCACTTGATGGCCGTAGGTATCGTTGATGTTCTTGAAGTGGTCCACATCAACCAACAGCAAGCGTGCCGAAGTGCCCGGGTGCCGGAAATAGACATCCAGCGCCGTGCTCAAACCACGCCGGTTGAGCAACTGGGTAAGCGGATCACGAGCGGCCATGCCACGCAGCCTGTCGGTCAGGCGGCGCAGCACCAGCCAGACGATCGATGGCGGCAGGATGGTCGCCAGCGAGCACATGTAGACATAGAAGATCATCGAGAACTGGCCGTCCATGCTCAGCGCCTCGAAACCGCCGGACAGCAGCTTGCTGAGCTTGATGACGTTCAGCACGCAGATGCCGCTGATCAAACCAGCAAACAGCAGCACCTCACCGCGCAGGTCCTTGGCGAAGCTGCGCACACCGTACAGCAGCACCGCCACCATGCCGACGAAGGACACCGCACAGGTGCCGGCCAGCAGCACGTAGCGCGCCACCGGGCCGAGCGTCCAGTTCACCAGGATCTGCAGCAGGCTGTAGCCCACGGCCAGGTACAGCAAGGGCATCGCCAGCGGCGTGGAGCGGCCAAAGAACCGCGCCCCGCCCACGCAATACGCCAGCAGCGAGCACAGCGTGAGCGTGTGGTTGACCATACTCAGCCAGCTCCAGCCCGGCGCACCCTCCATCAGCTGCAGCACATAGGCCCCGCCGAGCATCAGGTTGCCCACGCCGAACACGTCCATGCCCATCTTCTCGTCCTGCAGGCGACGACTGATGAGCAGGAACATCACGGTGAAGCTCAGCAGGTAAACGCAGAGCATGCCGACTAGGAGGGTGGCGATCATTGGGTGTTCGACAAAAAGGCAGGCAAAGGCGCGCTGGTCCACCCCATGTGGAACGACGGATGCCAAATAAGAACTCGCAACGCTGCCGCTGATCCCCCGGCACCGCGTTGTCCCCGCGCGTATCGTACCGAATTCGGTTGGGGTTACGGGGCTGCAGGGCGAAGCTGGACTAGCAATTTGCCGACTTCGGGGGCTCTTACGTTAGGCCGAGATACCATGTCGGATGCCTCCCGCAAGGCGCTCAAGAAGTGCAAACCAACTCTGCCATCCATTTTTGTCCCGCATCAATCGAGATTCATCGCGGACCGACAAATGTGCATTCCATTTGGCAAAAGTGACTTCCGCTTCAAACTAGATCAAGGAGTTCCTTAACTTCTCGCACATCAAGAGACGGCAAGCTACCAACATTTATGCTGTATTTAACACCACAGACCCCTAGCGGCGGCATATAGTCATCTGGCATCCGAGGAAACGTTCCGGCGACCTCAAAGACGTGGACATTGCGGAATGTAAATCTCAAGAGGGCACCCGTTTGCCGAAGACCCTCATGCCAACCGATTTTGGCGAGACGCGCCTCAAAAGCGTCGAGTGCTTGCCCATCAAACCCTAGCTTTTCCCGTATTTCATCGACACGATCCGCGAGCGTTTCCTGGCCACCTAAGCTTCTCTCAAGAAGGACACTAATAAACAGAAGGCGCTTGCCATTGGGAGCTCTCAACTGATCAAGTCGGGTAATCTCATGTCTCGGCTCTGATTTCGTCGTTGTTTTAACTTCGATATGAATCCGTTCTCCGACAAAATCATGCCACTCGCTCTCCGGACCACTCCAGAGGTGACATATCCTTGTACCGATGGATGGAATTAACACATTCGATAACACCCATAGCTCGCCAAACAATCCTATCTGCTCCGCCACGCTAAGATCAGGTGTAACTGGGCGCAAAGCTGAACGCATCTCGTCGATAACTCGTTCGACAGATATCGCCGGATCGCGACCTTCGGTTCGAACAGAATACAAAATTCTACTAGCAACCAGCGTTAGTAGTTCCTCATGATGGCTGCGAGCAGAGACGTCTATCCAGACCTCATCCCCCTCCACCACGCGAACCTGAAGGCTCTGCAGGTCCGGAGGTAAACTTAGTGGCGGAGCATCGACCGCAATGAGCAAATGGAGTCGTCCATCACTAGATATGCCGATTAGAGCAGCCATATAGTCATCGACCACCTGCTCGTAAATGTCTTCGTACTGAGGCCGTTGCTCCCGAAGCAATGCCCAGCGCTCTTGAGTGATCTCAGTCATGGAGGAATGCCCGATTCATGACGAACCGCTGATTGGCATCAACAGTTCGGGGCAAGGAGAGGGCCACGCCCAGCACGGCTTGCGCCGCCGCCCGCAGCGGCTCAGGATCAAGAAAGTAGAGCAGAAGTAACCCTTGCTGAGCAGGGCGGTCCTCGCGCATAGACCTAGCACTGTAACCGGAGACCGTCCGATAGTTCTCAGGCCCTCCACGCAGATCAACACCTTCATGCCGCGGGTCAATCAGAATTCCGATTGACTCCTGAGATTGCAGAGAGCGCCTCACTAGGCCAAAAGCTTTTCCACCGATAATCACGTTCTCTTCTCGCTGCGGATCTGCAACGAACACTGTCCAGTTCATCAGCTCGCCCGACTCGGCCCGCTCCAGGATCCAGTCAGCTAATTCGCCCCCCTGAAATGCAACACTACCCGGATGCCCTTCATAGAGGCGCAGAAAATGCGCGACATCCTTTGCAGGAACGTCGTGCGCGAGAGCTCCTCCGTAAGCATTCTGCGTAGGTGGGTGCTGCCTCAACAGCTGAGAGGCCAAATCGACATTGCGCTGCAGCAGCTCCTTGTTGCGCAACGGATACAAGATCGTCTGCGGGTTCTCTCCAGACCATGAGCGCGCATCATCCGTCAGCATCTTACTTTTGCTTTTGCTGGTGAGGAGAAGCTTCGAGTGAGCGCGCATACGAATCGCCATTTGATCAGGTCGACGCCCGGCCCTATTTAGGGCAGTGATTGAATCCCTAAGGGACTCCTCAACCAGCGCGAGCTCTACGAACCATTGCGCAATTCCTTCGGTGGTCCAGATGCGAATCAGGTCTTCATACCCTGCACGAAAACCATACCAACGAGCCATCTGAAGCAGGGCATCGGCCAGCGTCGTAGTTCGAAGAAAGTAAGCGATAGTTAGACCTTCGAGTGTCAAACCTCGCGACAGGCGATTACCCCCAACTGCCACGAGTTGCCGCCCTGGATGCGTGTCGTATTCGAGCTCACCACCCGTCGTGCTGTTCAACACAACAACCTTCAAGCGAGCAAGATTAGTCACTGCTGCCTCGATGACTACTTCCTCAGTACGCGGCAATTCGACAGCCCCGAGCGAACTGAGTACAGCACGGAAAATATCCCCTAGCACACCGGGCTCAGCATCCTCATGATGAAACCAGCCGCGAATTTGATCTTCAATCGCCGTACCGATACGCAGCTGATCCTGCTGAAACTGCGATACATGTACCAGCATTGTGTGTGGCTTGTCGGACTGCCCCCGCAAGAGCCTGATAGCGCCAACGAGCGCGAATGTCAGAAGAGCATCAGCCAGCGACCTGGGCAGATCAAGCGCCCCCTTAGCGACGATCGCTTCGCTTCTTCTGCGAGGCTTTGACTTCAACGCATCCACGTCACCTGATCCTACCGGACGAATAACATCCCTCCCTTGGGCACTTACACCAAAAAGTTCTTCCGTCCCCGTATAGCCCTCGGGCCTCGGGAGCTGTACTACAAAATCCTTCGGAAAGAGATCTTCGCCAGCTTGACTGTCATTAGCGCCAGGATCGATAAGAATATTCGCAAATGGCGTTGCCGTATAACCTATATATGTTGCGCGAGGTATTCTTCCAAGAATTTCGCGAATGAGCGCATTGGTTACTGACGGTGCGGTGTCGTCATCAAGCGAAACTGCCTTTTTTTCGATACTCGGATCTAGACGATTGCCCCGCGTATTGATAGAAGCTTGATCTGCTTCGTCATCAATCAGTAAAACCGGAACATCAACTAACCGACCTTCGAGCTTTTGGAACCACTGATTAAGCCTCCTCAGAATTGGCGCAATCTTCTTTGCAACAACTAAGACAGTACCTGTTGAAGAAAACCCATCCGCAACTGGCGGCTCACGGAAGTCGCCACCCTCATCCGTCAGAACGATCCAATCCACACCTGTACCGGCGAGCTCCAAGTTCAATCGGCGCTGAGTCTGGTTTCGCAGCGAATCGTGGATTCCCGAGAGAACGATGATAAGGCGATAACCCACGTCCGCCGCCCGCGCAGCCACGGCAGTGAAATTTGCCGTCTTGCCAGACTGAACATAGCCAACGACTAGACCCCTGCATTGAAATTCCGGCCGACTTATAGGCGTAGTTTTCGAGATAATTCGCAGAGATTCTTCTGCAACAGAATCAACCTGATGCGACTTCCACTTGGGCTGAGATCTCAAATATGCCTCGTGCCTAGACCAGTTCGTCCAGACAACTCCATCTGTCCACAGGGAAAGTCTCGGCCTCAAGGCCAGCGGCTGCAGCGACCTGACCATCATCAATCTCTACTAATCAAAAGTTCAGGGACGCCGACACTCTCCAAGACACGCAGAAACTCCGAGAGCGCCGCTTTGGCCTCGGAATTCCTATCGATGTGCCGCACAAGCTCAACCAATTCCGGCATCAACTGGGTAACCTCAACCTCCTCGCCGTTGAATCCGGTTTTGCGTTGCCATGCCCTCGCACCACTGTTTACAACTCGCACGGAAGTCTTGACGTTATTCGCCGCTGAGGAAGTGACGCCCCTGCCTCCGTTAGCAGCCGGCTGCGCAGGCTGCACCCCAATCCCAACAGAAGAACGTCTATCTGCGGTCGAACCTTGCACGTCCACCGGCGACGACGAAGGAACGGACTTTTCCTTCTTGTTATATCTGACACGCGCTGCCGCACGAGGCGCCTTAATCACATCTTCAAGAGGTTTGCGGATGGCAAAGGGCAAACGTATAAGCTGCTTGCTAATATCGACCTGCAACAGTTCATCTGCCATTCTATCGAAGTCGATGGCGACTCGAATTAGCTTCGTGTGCTCATCCTTAGCGAAAATGTCCTCCCAGCCACCCCATTTTATGAGGCGATGCAAACGGTAGAAGTACAAGCCCTGAGCGTCGTTGGCACGACCATTCAGAGTGTGGCGTTCCCGTTCGACACGTTGCTGCGTTGGCTCTAGGTCTTTGACGTACCCATCGAACTCTGACTCATTTGGGGTAACGTATGCGCGCACATAAAGCGCCGGAACTCGATCTTGCTCGTCGCTATCAAGGACGATCCGATGCTGATCGTACTCTGTACACAAAGGATGCCCCATAGGATTATTCGCACGCAGAACTTCATCGTTCAACTTGATAACAACCTTCTCGCGCCCAGGGACCTTGCCTTCAAGAAACCGATGAAAGACGAGCTCAAGGTGAGATTTGATCGATGCGAGCTCCTGTGCATAGGGCGAACTAGCCCCGCCTTTTGTTTGCACTAAGGTGGGACGCATCTTTGTGAGCAAAACAGCCGTACCCGACTCACCAATCTGCACAGAGGATGCATGCACGGGAGATACGGCTTCATTTAGCAACGCCCAGCGCCGCGTGCTCGCAAGATGATCCTTATCCCAAGTGAGTGTCCCAAGCTCACCTTTAGCTACCTTTGAAACCACCGTCAAGCTGTCGGCCTGGGACCATGCAGCACCCTTCAAACCGTAACCAAACTTACCTAGATCGCCATCGTCATAGTTACGCTGATGCCCTATCTTCATTGCATCGCGCAAACCCGAAGGAGTCATTCCGACACCGTCATCACGAACACACATCCATCTGCCATCCATATTCGGATTCGGGAAAGTGATGATGATCTCGCGGGCACCATGCGAAAGACTATTGTCCACAAGATCAGCTACCGCACTAGGAAGCCCGTGACCCGCACGGGCAAGAATGTTGAAGAGACCAAGTGGGTCAGGTGCGACTTCCTCCTCTTGGACACCGTTGATCTGCGTCAGCTCCGAGGTTTTCGACATTTCAAGATCCCCATCAAATAGTTGCGGAAAGCTCGTTGCTAGTACACTTCGACTATGAGCGCCTTCGTCGCCGTACAGCGAAATCATTGCCGACCGCCCCAATCGCGCGCTCTCCCCATGACCTAGAATCTTGGCATGAGCGGGGTGATCAGCTGCAATAACGACCCACGATGCTTTCGCAGGGGTCGTCGAAGCATTAATACTCATCGCAAAGAGAGCACCTGGGTGAACAAAGCCGTAGTACGAACTCGTCGGGCAGTCACCTTCCAATCTCCAGTTCTTCCCCTGCCGCTTGAGCCGAGAAGCAACGTCAACAACAGCACGTTCGTCCTCAAGCCTACGACAACTAATTGCAATAATCGCAGAGTCATTTGCCGAAGGAAAAATTCTATCGACGACGCCGCGATCGAAATTGATAGCACGCTGCTTCGCTCGCTCCTTCCCCTGTCGGCGGTACTCATGAAACATGCCCAATTCGGACTTGGTTAGCAAACGAAGAACTAAGAAGTTCACTTCTTGCCCTCCGTGGTCTTAATCTGCGACGGCTTCAGGCCAAGCAGCGCCAAGCGCATATCAACCGTTTCCGGCGCCCCCAGTGAATTGCGAATTCCACGTGCGATGGCATAAGCGAAGAGCGGCGGCACCGCATTACCAATCTGCTTGAAGGCGGGATTCATTGAGCCCTTAAATACAAATCCGTCAGGGAAAGACTGCAACCGTGCGGCCTCCCGAATGGTGATGGTCCTTGCCTGCTCAGAGTCAAAGTGGATATGAGAGTAAGAGTCCTTGCCGAGGTGTGCCATGAGGGTGCGCGAGGGGGTGTCAGGCCGGAGTTTCCACCATTTATTTGGAAACTTAGCAGGATCGTAAGGGATGTGCCAAGCGGCGATGAAATCCCGGACATCTGCATTCCGAGGATTTATGGACAGTCCGTTGCGCTCTCGAGCAGCCAGCCAAGTCGATATCTTCTTCTCGACATACGCATGAACTTGGGGATATTCCCACCCGGGCTGAATCTCAGCAAAAATTTTGTAATCCCTTGGCAAATATCGAAAGACGTGCCCCGTGGTTGATTGAGTAGCGAAACCGTACCATTCCCTCATCAGCCTCGAGTACGCCGTCGTCGGCTTCCTTGCGGTGTATTCGACGGGTTCCGATGGATCTTTCACCCCACGACGAATTGCCCCGCTTTGCAACATCTCCCGAGCGTACAAGGGAGGAAGATCCGCGAGTGCATGCGACGTTGGAGTGGCAATAGGCGAATCAGGAGCAGGGTCCGGGATCCAGCGGTGATACTCAGAGCCTTCGGCCTTTAGCACGCGACGAGCAGCATTCTTGGAACCGGTGTAGCCCGGAGGCAAAACCAAATGATGCGTAGGCACCGGAAACCGTGGCTTGATACCCGTAGACCGGTGAAAGCCAATAAGGATCATCCTTTCCCGCATTTGAGGTACGCCATACCAAGCAGAGTTCAACAGCGTATAGGCAACGTCATAGCCCTCCTCAGCAAGACTCTTTGAGACGAGCTCTGCAACATTTGTACCTCCATGATTGAGAATGTCGGGTACATTTTCCATCAAGAGAGCCACAGGCTTCGTGGCGCGAATGAACGCGACGTATCGTTCCCACAGACTCACTCGTCCATCCACAAGGAATGCTTGGTCAGCAGTTACTTCCTCGCGGAGCCTTGCCTGCTCGCGAAGCTTTGCTCGTCCGACACGAGCAAATGCTTGACATGGAGGCCCACCAACTAGCACGTCGATCTGATCATCAGTTGACCCACGCAAACCAAGTTCAGCAAAGACGCTATCCGCGGTTTCCGTTACCGCATCACGGGGGGCGTGATGAGCAGACCTATCTCCACCTAACGAATGCGCCCCGAAATTTGCACCATGGGAACGCGCAGCCCAAGGATCCATTTCGATAGATGCCACCGGCCTGAATCCCGCGGTGAGAAAGCCCAGGGAGATACCTCCACATCCAGCAAACATGTCCATGTACCGGATGTCCCCCCCCAAACGAATGCGTTCAAGCTTGCTTTGAATCAGCTTTTCTTCCTGGCCCAAAGCAGCTGACGTTCTAGTCTTGTGCTGGGATGCCAAAGGAGCGCAGCTCTTCTCGGGCTTCTCTCTGAAATCTACTCTGCGCGAAATGGATTTGGTTGACATCCGATACTCTCATTGGAAACATACGTCAAAATCGCCCATGCGGGCACAATTGGCGAGAAAAAACAGCCTGCCCACACCTTCACTGAATCTCGGCACAGGTTGGGGGGCCTGCCAACCTAGTGCCAGACGCTTTCATGCCGCGCACACATGATGCCGCAGGTTGGAGCCTTATTGAACGTTTGCGAAGATGCAGACTTCAATACCGCTAAAAAATCGAAGTCCGTAATTATGTTACGAGGTTGGGGCTGCACCACAAGCCGCATCAAATAGCATCATGCTCAGCACTTTCGAGACTAAGCTGTGGACAAATGGCCCGACAGCCACCGACTTAGCGCTGGGCACCCACCACACTAAGGCACTGGCACGATCAGCCGTCCATCTCCTCACCGTCGATGCTCGCGGCACCGCGCGCATCCGCCACGACCCTCCCCGAATGCCCCCTCCCACAAGAACCCATGACTGATTAAACGGATGATCGCGTCGTCGACCCAACTCAACAATGGCGGCCTGCATTGCTTTTCACCTAGTGCGACTACAATCTTGCCATGACTCAAGAGGCAATTTTGCGTATGGGCACTGCAGCCACAGAGGCGGGAGAGAACAAGGCAATTTTACGTTCTACCGATTTAGTCGTTGATCAAATTTACCCAGGAGGACGACGAGGAAATGCTGGTGATGACCCACTGGTACACATCCTAGGGGTCAGCAACCAAGGAGGATTTAGACATTTGGGCCGTCGTGAACAGCCCAAATTGATCGTACTGACTACGACAATGAATGAATTGCACTGGCCCGACTCCATCGATTTAGAGACAGGAGTATTGACGTACTATGGGGACAACCGGCGGCCTGGCCAGGAGCTTCACCAGACACGGCGATGGGGTAATGAGATGCTCCGAGACGCATTTGCACGCGGCTCGAACAACCTAGACAGACGGCACGTTCCACCCATATTTGTTTTCCGCAACACTGGAAACTACAGAGATGTCGTCTTCTTGGGGTTGGCAGTACCAGGTGCAATTGGGGTTCGCCCAGCGGAGAGCTTAGTTGCCACATGGCACCAGCTTGACGGAAGGAGATTTCAGAACTATCGAGCTACATTCACGATTCTAGACGCTGGACGTATCAATCGCGCATGGATATCAGACATCCAACGCGGCGCCGCCCATACACCAAACGCCCCTTCTGCATGGAGCGCATGGATTGAGCATGGGCAACACGAACCACTTAGGGCGAGCTCGAGCCAAGCTTACCGTTCAAAAGCAGAACAATTTCCCTCTAGCCAGAAGGACGTGGAACTAATCAATGCTCTGATTGGGCACTACGAAGTAGACCCAGTGGGATTCGAATGGTGTGCAGCAGAGATTACTCGCATGCTACTTCCTAACATATCATCCATTGATGTAACCCGACCGTCCCGAGATGGCGGACGCGATGCAGTGGGCCGCTACCGAATCGGCCCGCTCGGATCTCGTGTTGAGGTCGAATTTGCTATGGAGGCGAAATGTTACTCAATGCATAACTCAGTGGGGGTACGACAAACCTCACGATTAATTTCACGACTTCGCCATCGCCAATTCGGCGTAATGGTCACGACATCTCACGTGAACAGCCAAGCATACAAAGAGATCGTCGACGACGGACATCCGATACTCATTATTTCCGCCAATGACATCGTTTGCGCACTAAGGTCTTTCGGGATCAGAAACCACTCCGATCTGATGGAGTGGCTCCAGTCGGTCGACCGAAAAGCTGGAGCTGCGCCTCCCTGAGAACCACCGAATAATAGTGAGTAACAAGCTAGGGCAGCCCCTTCAACCGGCCGCCCTAACAAATTCAAATAGACCTCGTATCAAACCCCAACAGGATTAGCCTTCTCCGGATCAATCCCATACTGCTTGATAGCCCGGGCAACATCCTTAGCCGTCATCTTCCCATCCTTAGCAAGCGCCGCAATGGCAGCATGCGCGATGTAATAACGGTCAACCTCGAAGAATCGACGCAGGTTGGCGCGGGTATCGGAGCGGCCGAAGCCATCCGTGCCCAGTACCGAATAGGTCGCCGGCACGAAGGCGCGGATCTGGTCGGTGTAGGCGCGCACGTAGTCGGTGGCGGCAATGACCGGGCCCTGGCGGCCTTCCAGCAGCTCGGTGACATACGGCTTGCGCGGTTCGGCTTCCGGGTGCAGGCGGTTCCAGCGCTCGGCGTCGAAACCATCACGACGCAGTTCGTTGAAGCTCGGGCAGCTCCAGATGTCGGCGGTGACGCCGAAATCCTTGTCCAGCAGTTCGGCCGCTGCAATGGCTTCGCGCAGGATGGTGCCGCTGCCCAGCAGCTGCACGCGCAGCTCGCCCTTCTTCGGCTTGCCGGCGTCGGTGAGCAGGTACATGCCCTTGATGATGCCCTCGGCTGCGCCTGCCGGCATGGCCGGATGGGCGTAGTTCTCGTTCATCAGGGTGATGTAGTAGTACTCGTCGATCTGGTCTTCCATCATGGCCTTGGTGCCGTGCTGGAGGATGACGGTTACTTCGAAACCGAAGGTCGGGTCGTAGCTGCGCACGTTCGGGATGCCGCCAGCGACGATGTGGCTGAAGCCATCTTCGTGCTGCAGGCCTTCGCCGTTCAGCGTGGTACGGCCGGCGGTGCCGCCGAGCAGGAAGCCACGGGTACGCATGTCCGCTGCCTGCCAGGCAATGTCGCCAATGCGCTGGAAGCCGAACATCGAGTAGTAGATGTAGAACGGCAGCATCGGTACGTTGCTGACCGAGTAGCTGGTACCGGCCGCCATCCACGAGGACATGGCACCCGGCTCGCTGATGCCCTGCTGCAGCACCTGGCCGCTCTGGTCTTCGCGGTAGTACATGAGCTGGTCGGCGTCGACCGGCTTGTACTTCTGGCCGTACGGGGCATAGATGCCGATCTGGCGGAACAGGCCTTCCATGCCGAAGGTGCGCGCTTCGTCGGCGACGATCGGCACCAGGCGCGGGCCCAGCTCCTTGTCACGCAGGCTGATGTTCAGCGTCTGCACGAAGGCCATGGTGGTGGAATAGGTGCGCTCGCCGGATTCCTTGAGCAGGCGCTCGTAGGTTTCCAGCTTCGGTGCGACGAAGGACTTGTCGGCCTTCTGGCGACGCTGCGGCAGGTAGCCACCCAGCGAAGCGCGACGCTCCTGCAGGTACTTCACTTCCGGCGAATCCGGGCCCGGGTGGTAGAACGGCACCTGGCCGTCCTTGAGCTGCTCGTCGGTGACCGGGATGTTGAAACGGTCGCGGAAATGGCGGACCGATTCGTCGTCCAGCTTCTTGGTCTGGTGGGTGGGGTTGAGCGCTTCGCCAGCGCTGCCCATGCCGTAGCCCTTGACCGTCTTGGCCAGGATCACGGTCGGCATGCCCTTGGTGTTCACGGCCTGGTGGTAGGCGGCGTACACCTTGTGCGGGTCGTGGCCGCCACGGTTCAGGCGCCAGATGTCGTCGTCGGACAGGCCGGCGACCATGGCTGCGGTTTCCGGGTACTTGCCGAAGAAATGCTCGCGCGTATACGCGCCGCCGAAGGCCTTGCAGTTCTGGTATTCGCCGTCGACGGTTTCCATCATCAGCTTCTTCAGGACGCCATTGGTGTCCTTGGCCAGCAGGGCATCCCAGTAACCGCCCCACAGCAGCTTGATCACGTTCCAGCCGCCGCCACGGAACACGCCTTCCAGTTCCTGGATGATCTTGCCGTTGCCGCGCACCGGGCCATCAAGGCGCTGCAGGTTGCAGTTGACGACGAAGATCAGGTTGTCCAGGCCTTCGCGGCCGGCCAGGGCGATGGCGCCCAGGGTTTCCGGCTCGTCCGACTCGCCGTCGCCGATGAAGCACCACACCTTGCGGTCGCTCTTCTCGATCAGGCCGCGGTTTTCCAGGTAACGCAGGAACTGCGCCTGGTAGATGGCAGCCAGCGGACCCAGGCCCATCGACACGGTCGGGGTCTGCCAGTAATCCGGCATCAGCCACGGGTGCGGGTAGGACGACAGACCGCCGCCGTCCACTTCCATGCGGAACTTGTCCAGCTGCTGCTCGCTGATGCGGCCTTCCAGGTAGGAACGCGCATAGATGCCCGGGGCGCTGTGGCCCTGGATGAACAGCAGGTCGCCCGGATGGTTGTCACTCGGCGCGCGCCAGAAGTGGTTGAAGCCCACGTCATAGAGCGTGGCGCCCGATGCGAACGAGGCGATGTGGCCGCCCAGGTCGCCCGGCTTGCGGTTGGCGCGCACGACGGTGGCCATCGCGTTCCAACGGATGATGGAGCGGATGCGCCATTCCAGTTCCGCATTGCCGGGGCTCTTGGCTTCCAGCTGCGGCTCGATGGTGTTGACGTATTCGGTGGTGGGGGAGAACGGCAGGAACGCGCCCGAGCGACGGGTCAGTTCAACCATGCCTTCCAGCAACTGATGTGCGCGCTCGGGGCCCTCGACATCGATAACGGCCTTCAACGACTCGATCCACTCCTGGGTTTCCAGGGGATTCGTGTCGTTATCAAGCATCTCGTTCAACCAGTTCATTAGCGCTCCCAGTTACTGCACGCACGCGCGCGCTTGTCATTATTTTGAGCCGTAAAGTGTAGCGCACCCGGTACCTTGCCAAGCTGGCTACGCATGCGTATGGAGTGCCAAGAGCCAGTGTCTGCAAGACATTTCGCGACAGTTCTCATGCACCGCCACGGACAGCCATGGACAGGCCGGGCATCGCCGTGCAGACGCTTAATGGCACTAAACACCGGGCGAACTTGCCATCGGCAGAGGTCAGGGCGGTGACAAGCCAGTCATGCTGCAATGCAGCAATGGACAATGAATGCAAGCCCTGCTGGTCTGCACCGTCCCACGGGAAGCGATGCCGTTTGCACCGGAAGAGTTTTCGATATATCGTTTTGCGCAAATTCGATATATCGAAAACTCCCATGACCAGCCCGGAACCCCGCCGCTCCCCCACCCCGCGCCCCTTGGGCCGTGGCGATCTGCGCCTGTTGCTGCTGGCCCTGATCGGCGAGCAGCCGCGCCACGGCTATGAGCTGATCCAGCAGATCAGCGAGATGTTCGTGCGCGTGTACACGCCCAGCGCGGGCTCGGTGTATCCGCTGCTGGCCGACTTCGAGAAGCAGCGCTGGGTAAGCGCCGAGGAAGACGCCGGACGCAAGCGCTACCACATCACCAGCCTGGGCCAGGCCCAGCTCAAGCTGCGTGCCGAGGACGTGGAAACCGCACGCATGCGTGCACGCCACAACTCGCGCGTCATCGCCAGGGAGAGCCTGCCTGCGCCGCTGCGCGATGCCATGCAGCAGTTCACCCACTCGCTGATGCTGCGCAAAGGCGATTGGCAGGACGCCGATGTCACGCGCATTGCCGGCTTGATTGCAGAGGCGACTGCGCTCGTACAGCAGCAGTCGCAGGAAAACTGATTCGCACCACCGTTGTTCATTACGACCCAGCCAGAGCGATCCAGCCACGGTCTCCCGGCCTTGCCGACACTGACCCCAGGTACCCCCATGTCACAGCATGAAACCCAATTGATCCGCATGACCCCGCGTTTCCGCCAGCTGCAGGTAGTGCACACGGAACGCCTGACCCCGAACATGCAGCGCGTTGTTGTAGGCGGCGATGCGCTGGAAGGTTTTGACAGCCGCTCACCGGATGACCACGTGAAGCTGTTCTTCGCCAATGCCGAAGGCGAATTTGTATTGCCGGAACTCACCGAGCAGGGCCCGCGCTATCCGGAAGGCAAGCAGCCTTCACCGGCGCGCGATTACACGCCGCGTTTTTACGATGCTGACGCTGGCGAGCTGGTGCTGGATTTCGTGCTGCATGGTGATGGCCCGGCGACGCTTTGGGCTGCCAATGCCAAGGTTGGCGACGAGCTGGTCGTTGCCGGCCCACGTGGTTCGCATGTGGTGGCCGATGACTTCGACTGCTATGTGCTGATTGGTGATGAGACGGCGTTGCCGGCGATCGCGCGGCGCTTGGAAGAGTTGCCGGAGGGTGCGGTGGCCGAGGTGTTCATCGAGATTCCGGAAGAGGGTGATCGGCAGCCGCTGGAAAGTTCAGCGCAGGTGACTGTGTCTTGGTTCGAGCGCAATGGCTTTGATGCGGCCAGCAGTACCTTGCTGGAAGATGCGCTGGTGGATTTCGAGCAGCCTGATGGTGATACGCACTATTGGATTGCCACTGAATCCAAGCGTGCGCGGATGATGCGAAAGTTTGTGGAAGGGCATTTGCAGGTGCCGAAGGAATGGATACGCGCGACCGGGTATTGGAAGGCGGATCCGAGCGAGGTGGAGTGATTGCTTCAGCCCATCCCCTTCGCTGTGCGAAAGGTGGGGGGCGAAGCTGTAGTGCCGAGCCATGCTCGGCTGAGGCTTTCCCGGTAAGGCTCCAGCCGAGCATGGCTCGGCTCTACACGGTCAAGAGCTACCCCTCCCCAGCCCTCCCCCTGCACTTCGTGCAAGGGAGGGGGCGAAGCTGTAGTGCCGAGCCATGCTCGGCAGAGGCTTTCCTGGTAAGGCTCCAGCCGAGCATGGCTCGGCTCTACACGGTCAAAAGCTACCCCTCCCCAGCCCTCCCCTGCACTTCGTGCAAGGGAGGGGGCCAAGCTTTGCCCCTCCCCTTTGGCGTAGCCAAGGGGGAGGTTGGGAGGGGGTTGGTTTTGCTTTGGGCATATGAGGGTTGCTGCTAAGAGCCCCCCTCCCTAGCCCTCCCCTTCGCTTCGCGAAAGGGAGGGGACTAAAGCTACAGCCTCCTACCGAACTGGTACGTCACACCCAGCATCGGGCCGGACAGGGACACGTCCAGGCGCTTGCCCTTGTCGCGGTAATCCAGGCTCTGGTGGCGGTAGCCCATCGATACGAACAGGTTGTCCGTTGCCTGGTAGTTGGCCAGTGCCAACAGCTGCCAGGTCGAATCCGAACCCACACCAAAACCGCCCACATCCACATAGGCAATGCTGCTCCAGCGCGGGCTCAGCGCCTGCCGCCAGCGCACGCCGGCAATCGGGTCGACGAAGGTGGAATCCGAACGCGCCGATACCAGACCGGGCACGTTCACCGCAGCCTCGATATCCCAGTAGCGAACACCCGCCAGCAGGTCGATGCCGGTGCGCTCATTCGCCAACCAGGCATAGCCTGCAGTCACGGTTGCCGAGGTCTGCTTCACTTTCACGTTCGCTGCCACGCCAATCGGTAGCGGCGTCGAATCCGAGGTGGAGGCGTGGGTGAAATCGGCCTGCAGCACGAAGTTGCCACGGCGCGCGGTGCCGGTGATGAAGGCCGCCGCGTCCAGGCTGTCCATCAGCTCGGAGAAGGACTTGTGTACGTCCGCCATCGGTGCGCTGCGGAACGGCCGAACTTGCCCTTCCATGCCGCTCATCCACACATAAGGCGTGGCCTGAAAGCGCCAGCTGTTGTCGTTGCTCTGTGCGTGCGCGAGCGGCATGCCGCCCATTGCCAACAGCAGGCACAGGTATTTGCGGGTGAATCGGGTTTTCATTGAAGCTCCAGATGATGCGTGCCCGCTTGCACGGGCACGGCGATTGCTCGCCTTATACGCCCAGGAAGCGGAAGGGCTTGGCGTCCTTGAACTGGGCGTTGGCTTCACCCGCGTAGATGGTGCGCTGCTGGTTGCCAAGGTCCAGACGCTTCACCTTGCCGCCGTGCTCGCTGAAATCAATCTTCTTCAGGTCCACCCAGAACACATTGGGTGCCAGCGCGGATTCGAAGTAATAGCGCATGCGCGACTGGTCGGACACTGTGCGCCAGCGCGTGGAGGAAATATTCGGCTGGTCCGGGGTGGTGATGCCGTACGGCACCGATACATTGCGTATCACGCCGAACACACTGGCAGTGGATTCCACCGGGTCGGTCGACTTGGGAATGGCGTCGATATAGAACGCGGCGCGGGCGAAGCGGTCCGAGGCGCGGTTGGTACCCGGCAACATCACCGTGCCGCCGATCTGGCGCCAGTAGGTTTCCAATGCCAGCTGCTCTTCGAAGATCGGCGAGTTGGTCATCACCTTGTAGTCGCGGCTGTGATGGATGACCTGCTTGCCCTTGATGTACTCGATGATGGCGCTGTCGCCACTGGCATCGGAGATGGACAGGTGCAAGGTGGCCAGGCGCTGCTCGCCGGGCGCTGCATCGCTGACCAGGGTGAAGGGCTCGGCGCTCAATACCTTCACCGCTTCCTCGACGGTGGCGAAGTTGTCGTGCATGTACTGCGTCCACACCGAAATGGCCAGGCCGGGCTTGCCACTGTTGCGCTCGGGGTATTCGGATTCGGCCAGCCACAGCAGGTTGGCGACCAGGCCGGCTTCGTTCATGCCGTCGGTGGTGGAAATGTCGTAGGCGCTGGCGATGACGCTGCCATAACGCGAAGTCCACTTCAGCGTATCCGGGCCGGTCTCGCCGCTGCGCTGCATGCCACGCGGGAACATCCACAGATGGGTGCCGGTATCGATCTTGTAGTCCATCGAACGGCCGGTGAAGATTTCATTGCCGGCGCCGTGATAGACGAAACGGGTGCAGGCATCGGCTTCGGATTGCACGCCGGCCAGTCCGAACAACACGGTGGCACAGGCGGCAATAATGGATCGCTTGGCTGATTTCATGGGGTGAGCTTCCTTTGCTGGATCAGGTCAGAGATGCAATCGGAATGATCCTAACAGCCATTCATTGTCCTATCGCGACAGGGTTGGCAGTCCTGAAAAACGGCAACCAGACAATGGGCCACTGCTATGCTCCGCACATATTCGAACGGAGGAACTGCCCCATGCCTCAAATCACACTGCGTCACACCGCTGCCATCCTCCGCCCGCTGCTGGTCGGCGGCCTGCTGAGCATCGCCCTGAGCGGCTGCTTGAGTGCGCCGCCGGTCAGCGACGACCCCAACTTCGGCCGCTGCAGCGACGCCTCGCTGCAATGGGCAGTGGGCACGGTCAATGACGAAGCCACCGTGCGCCGCCTGAAAAAGGAGAGCGGCGCAGGCCTGGTCAATCCCATCGGCCCGACCACCATCGTTTCCCGCGATATCCGCCAGGATCGCCTGCGCGTCTACACCGATGCCAACAACGTCATCACCAAGGTGCGTTGCGAGTAACACCAGCGCGTTGCAACTTGCAGCACCGCACGCGCACAAACACGAACGGCAGGGTTTCCCCTGCCGTTCGTGGTTTCACACGCTCACAAGTGCGAGCGCTTGTTTCAAGGCCGCTTACTTCAAACCGCGGTTGTGCAGCAGCGGTTCGACGCTCGGATCCTTGCCGCGGAAATCACGGTAGGCCGTCGCCAGGTCACGGGTATTGCCGATCGAGAGGATCTTGTCACGGAATACCTGGCCGTTCTCGCGGCTCAGCCCACCGTTCTCCTTGAACCACTCGAAGGCGTCATGGTCGATCATCTCCGCCCAGAAATAGGCGTAGTAACCGGCCGAATAACCGCCGCCCCAGATGTGGTCGAAGTAGCTGCTGCGGTAACGCGGCGGCACCTGGGCCAGGTCTACCTTGTAGCGCTTCAGCGCATCGGCTTCGAACTTGTCCACGTCCTGCAGCGGTGCGTCAGCGCCCTGCGTATGCCAGGCCAGGTCGAGCAGGGCCGCCGACAGGTACTCGGTGGTCATATAGCCCTGGTTGAAGGTCTTGGCCTTGGCGATCTTGTCGACCAGCTCCTGCGGCATCGCTGCCTTGGTCTGGTAGTGCTTGGCGTAGTTGGCAAACACCTTCGGGTCCGAGGCCCAGTGCTCGTTGAACTGCGACGGGAACTCGACGAAGTCACGCGGCACGCCGGTGCCGGCCACGCTCGGATACTTGGTCTTGGAGAACATGCCATGCAGGGCGTGGCCGAACTCGTGGAACATGGTGGTCACGTCGTCCCAGCTCAGCAGCGCCGGCTGGCCGGCGGCGGGCTTGGTAAAGTTGCTGACGTTGTAGACCACCGGCTTGGTGCCGGTCAGGCCGTCCTGCTCGACGAACACGTCCATCCAGGCGCCACCGGACTTGCTGTCGCGCTTGAAGAAGTCGGCATAGAACAGCGCCAGCGGCTGGCCGTCGGCATCGGTGACTTCAAACACGCGCACGTCCGGGTGATACACCGGCAGGTCCTTGCGCTCCTTGAAGGTCAGGCCGTAGAGCTGGTTGGCGGCGTAGAAGACGCCGTTCTGCAGCACGTTGTCCATCTCGAAGTAGGGCTTGATCTGCGACTCGTCCAGATCGTACTTGGCCTTGCGCACCTGCTCGGCGTAGAAGTCCCAGTCCGATGCGCTGGCCTTGAAGCCGCCCTTCTGCGCGTCGATCACCTTCTGGATCTCGGCCAGCTCGCCGCGCGCCTTGGCGGTGGCCGCCGGCACGGTGTCGGTCAGCAGTTTGAGCGCGTTGGCCGGCGTCTGCGCCATCTGGTCGGTGAGGTTGTAGGCGGCATAGTTCGGGAAGCCAAGCAGCTTGGCCTTGGCCGCGCGCAGCTGGGCCAGGCGCTGGATGATGGCGCGGGTATCGTTGGCATCGCCGTGCTCGGTGCGGGTTTCCGAGGCCTGCAGCACCTTGGCGCGCACGTCGCGGTCCTGCAGCGAGCCGAGTGCCGGCTGCTGGGTGGTGTTCTGCAGGCTCAGCACCCACTTGCCGTCGAGCTTGCGGCCCTTGGCCGCGTCTTCGGCGGCAGCGATGTCGCCTTCGGACAGGCCCGCCAGCTGCGCCTTGTCGTCGATGACCACCGCGCCGGCAGCGGTGGCCGCGACCAGCTTGTTGTGGAAGTCGTTGGACAGGGTGGCTTCTTCGGCGTTGTACTGCTTCAGGGTTTCCTTGTCGGTATCGCTGAGCTCGGCACCGGCCTTGACGAAGCCCTTGTAGGTTTCCTCGACCACGCGCAGCTGCTCGGGATCCAGGCCGGCTTCGGCGCGGCCGTCATAGACGGTCTTGATGCGCGCGAACAGCTTCGGGTCCAGGTGGATGGCGTCGCTGTGGGCGGCCAACTTGGGCACCACGTCTTCCTGGATCTTCTGCCGCTCCGGGTTGGTATCGGCCTGCACCACGCTGAAGAACACGCGGCTGACGCGATCCAGGATGGCGCCGGACTTCTCCATCGGCAGCAAGGTGTTGTCGAAGGTGGCCGGCTGGCTGTTGTCGGTGATCTGCTTGATCTCGGTCAGCTGCTGGCGCATGCCTTCCTCGAAGGCCGGCAGGTAGTCACTGTCCTTGATCTTGTCGAACGCCGGCGCCTGGAACGGCAGCGAGCTGGCGGTCATGAACGGGTTGGTCGAGGCATCAGCCGGCTGGCCTGCCTGGTCGGGGGTGGTGGCGGTCACGGGGGCGGTGGACTCCTTGCCGGAACAGGCGGCCAGCGCAAGGCTGATGGCGGCGGCCAGGACAACGGTACGCGACATGAAACGGCTCCTTGGGAACGGGCTTCGAACAGCCCTTTACCCTACTCCCTTCGCCTGTTTGCGGCATGTGCCGATGGTGGCGCCAAGCCGCGCCCGGCGCGGTGGCTCAACCGGTGCCGCGGTTGCGCCCCATCCACTGCCGGTACCACTGGCGGATGGCCGCCATATCGGCCACATCGTCACCGCTGGTATGGAAGACCGGACCGAAGCCGATCACCTTTTCCGGGTAGTGGAAATAGGCCGGGATGATGGGCACGTCGGCCATGCGGGCGATTTTCAGGAATCCGCCCTTCCATTCCGTCACCTGCTTGCGGGTGCCTTCGGGCGCCAGCGCATACCAGACCTGTTCGCTGTCGCGGATCATCGCCACCGCCTGGCCCACCGTGCCCTGCGGCGAACTGCGGTCCAGCGGCACCACGCCCAGCCGGCGCAGCACCACGCTCAGCGGCCACCAGAACAGCTTGTCCTTGCCGAGAATGCGCGCCTCCAGGCCCAGCGCCATCTTTGCCGCCAGGCCCCACAGGCCATCCCAGTTGGAGGAATGCGGCGCGGCAATCACCACTGCCTTGGCCAGGTCCGGCACCGGCCCACGGATATGCCAGCCGCCCAGGCGCAGGATGCTGCGGCCCAGCCAACGGCTGAAGGCGGCACCTTTACGCTGCGGGACGGCGGCGGGGACAACCGGAACGGTCGGTGGCGTGTTGCTCAAGCACTACTCCCAATTACGTGTGGAACGGCCGCGCTTGACCTGCGCGCGTTCCTTTTTCTGATCCAGCCGGCGCAGCTTGGAGCCATAGGTAGGCTTGGTCGCCACGCGTGCCTTGGGCACGCTCAGGCTGGCCTGGATGAAACTGGCCAGCCGTTCGCGCGCATCCTGGCGGTTGCGGTCCTGGGTGCGGAAGCGCTGCGCATCGATCACCAGCACGCCTTCGCTGGTGACCCGGCGGTCGCGGCGGGCCAGCAGGCGCTCACGCAGTGGTTCGGGCAGGGACGGCGAGCCGGCGATGTCGAAACGCAGCTCCACAGCGGTGGAGACCTTGTTGACGTTCTGGCCGCCGGCGCCGGAGGCGCGCACGAAGCGTTCGACGATCTCCGTTTCCGGTATCGCCAATCGTTCCGAGATTTCAATCTGCTCCGTCGCCATCGGCGCATTGTAAGGGCTGTTGCCCCTTCCCTTGCGCGCAGCGCAGGCGAGGGTTGGGGAGGGGTGCCTTTCGCGGCTGACGTTGAGTGCCTGGGTTGATTCTGACTACAAGGTCTTGCGGGCTGGGTTTTGCTGGCCGGCTGGGGCTTTAAAAGCACCCCTCCCCAGCCCTCCCCTTTGCTGCGCAAAAGGGAGGGAGCTCAAGCAAGAGCACCCCTCCCCGGCCCTTCCCTTTGCTACGCAAAAGGGAGGGGGCGAAGCGTGCAGTCGCGAGGTCTGCGGGGGCGCAGCCATCTGCCCCCTCCCTTGCGCGCAGCGCAGGGGAGGGTTGGGGAGGGGTGCTTTTCGCGGCTGACGTTGCGTGCCTGCGCTGCTTCTGAGTACAGGGTCTTGCGGGCCGGGTTTTGCTGGGCGGCTGGAGCTTTAGAAGCCCCCCTCCCCAGCCCTCCCCTTTGCTACGCAAAAGGGAGGGGGCGAAGCGTGCACTCGCGAGGTCTGCAGGGGCGCAGCCATCTGCCCCTCCCTTGCGCGCAGCGCAGGGGAGGGTTGGGGAGGGGTGCTTTTCACGGCTGACGTTGCGTGCCTGCGCTGCTTCTGAGTACAGGGTCTTGCGGGCCGGGTTTTGCTGGGCGGCTGGAGCTTTAGAAGCCCCCCTCCCCGGCCCTCCCCTTTGCTACGCAAAAGGGAGGGGGCGAAGCGTGCACAAAAAGGACCTCGCCCCCTTCACTCCCAGTAGCGCCCCGCCCAGCGCCGGTAGGCGCGGTAGTGATGAATCGCAAAACCATCAAACGACGGCTCGTTGCGCAGCGCACGCTCCACCTTGCGCACTTCCTGCTCGAACACCTTCGGGCCTTCTTCGTCGAAGGTCACCTTGTTGATGTCGTTCGGTGAAACCTCCAATCCAATCACCACCTTCTTGCCAACTTCATTGGCATAGGCGATCTCGCTGGCCGCATGCGACAGGATGCTGTCCCGGCCCTCGGCCTTGTCGCGGTAGTCCATCAAGGCCACGTAGTCGTAGATGTTGATGGTGTGCTCGCTGACCGGGCGATGACGGCCGTTCCAGTCCACCTCGATGCCGTCCAGCCAGAACGGAATCGCCGGGCCGACCGCCAAGGTCGCACCGCTCTCCTGCTTGATGCGCATCACCGCCGCGCTCATGTCCAGGAAACCAATCAGCAGGTCCGCGCGGGTGTCGTCCTCCCACTCGTCGAGGATATGCGGCTCGATGTCGAGGTTGGCGCCATCAAAGCGCGCAGCTTCCGGCACCGAGGCGTTGTAATCCACCACCCGGCGGAACATCGCCTCGGCCTCCTTGCGGTGCTCCGGCAACACGTACTTCTGCGTGCTCAGGTACCAGGAACCCAGCAAGGCATAGACCTTCATGTTCTTGCCGTGCAAACGCTCGATGAAGGCGCGGTACAGCTGCGGCTGCTCGACGATGAGGTTGCGGTCCTTGTAAGCATCGGCATACAGATACACGGTGTCGATGCGCTGCGACTTGAGATACGCCACCGCCTCATCGGCGACCGCCGGATCCTCGATCATCGCGTACGACTCGGCTTCCCAGGTCCATATCGCGCGGCTGGCCGCTGCCGCCTGCGCCATCGGCAATACACACAGCACGGCCAGCAGGCCCAGGCCAAACGCGCGGCTCATTGCGACTTCTCCGCGGCGGCGGCAACGTCCACCGGCAGGCGATAACGGCCCTGCCCGATCGCCTTGCCGCTGTCCGGGTCGGAAGGGAAGACGGATACATAACAGTGGCCACCGCAATCCTGCGGCAGGCGCAGCTGCAGCTGCACCTGTTGACTGCCACCGGGCGGCAGCTGCATGGCCTGCCCATACACTTCCTGCAGTTCGCGACCGTCTTCAGCGGACATCACCGCCAGTGGCACGAAGACCCGGCTGGGCTTGGGATCGCCGCTGCTGAACACCGCCGTCAGCCGCACCCCGTCGGCGGCCGCCGCAAGCTCGGCCGAGGCCAGCGACAAGCCGTGCGCCAGCGGTGCATCCGCCACCTCGGCTGCGGACGCCGGTGCGCTATACGCCACCAGCCTGGGTGTCGCGCCCTCCGGCGTCAGCGCGTTCTTCTGCATGAAGATCGCATTGGCCTGGGTATAGCGCTGCAGCCGTTGCAGGGCCCAGGCACGCACGCTGGCGTCGTCGGTTGCGGCCAGATGCATGCCGTCCTGCAACTCGTACAACTTGCCATCATGCAGCCACCAACGCCCGGCCAGGTACTCCGGCGCGCTGGTCTTGGTCTGCTTCAGCGGCAGCTGACGCGTGCTGCGGAAGCTCTCGGCCATGTCCAGGCCGGTGCCCAACCACGGTGTCTGCGCTGGCCGCTTCAAACCGTAGGTATTGGACAGCAAGGCCATCAACGACGGCGTCACGTCCAGCTGCGAGGACACCGCGCGGATGCGCCTGGACTGCTTGAGCAGCGGCGAGAAAATGATCAACGGCACATGGTAACGATCCACATGCTCGCCCATCGGGATCTCCGGCAGGCGGTGGTCGCCGGTGATGACGAAGATGGTGTTGGGATACCACGTGGCCTTTTCCACCGACGCGAAATAGCGGCGCAGCTGATCGTCGGTATACAGGATGGTGCTGTAGATATCGGTACTGGCCCGATAGCTGGCACGCTGCGCCTCGGGCACCTGCAGCTGCTGCAGGCGCTGCTCGAACTGCTTGCGGTACACGTCCTGATCGGGGAACTCGTAGCTGGTGTGCATCGAGATGGTCTGGATCGCGGTCAGGAACGGCGCCTGCACGCTGTCATTGTCGGCCAGTACCCGCGAGATCAGTTCCTTGTCCGGGTAACCCCAGGCACTGAACGGATTGCGCTGATAGCCCTCGCCGAAGTTGTTCATGTCGACCAGCGTCTGCACCTGCTGGCCCTGCATGTAGGCGCGCTCGTTGTCGAAGTTGGTGTCGGTGCCGTTGTAGAAGGCGGTGTTATAGCCCTGCTGGCGCAACACGCTGAACAGACCCGGATGCGCCGGCATGCGATCACCCAGACCGGTAAAACCCTCGTCGGCAAACGGTGCCGAGCCAATCAGGGTCGGCAGCACGCCGAAGGTACGGCCCTGGTTGGCGAGGAAGTTGTCGAAGTACAGGCTGCGCCCGGCCAGCTCATCCAGGAACGGCGTGAAACTGCCCAGCGATGCCTGCGGCCCCGAGAATGAGCGCCCCAGGCCCTCGACCACGATCAACACCACGTTCGGCGGACGGCCATCGCTGGTTGGCGAGAAGTTCGGGCCCAGGGCATCCGGGGTCTGCTCCGGGTGCAGGAACGGGTAGTTCGGATCCAGCGGGGCTTCATTGCTGGCAACGGCACTGGGCACCACCGCGACATCCGTTTCGCCTTTGAACCAGCGCCATACGTCACCACTGAACCAGGCGAATTTGTTGCAGGCCAGGTCGCGTGAGGCGACGTCCTTCAAGGCCTCCGTGCCACTGGGCAGTGGCAGGATCCAGGCAATACCCGCAGCCACCAGCAGCACCGTGCTGCCTACGGTCGAACCGCGCGCATCACGGCGCGCCAACCACAGCAGCCCCACCCACAGCACCAGCAACGGCAACGCCAGAGCCAGTACCCCGCGCAGCCCCAACGGCGCGCCATCGGCCAGAGTGGTACGGATCTCGGCGATGCTGTAGCCGAACAGGTCAGCGCCCAGCGGCACGTGCGCCACCTGGAAGTACTGGTCCAGCAGCACCTGTACCACGATGAACAGCGACCACAACACGCCCAGGGCGATCGTGCGCGGCAAGGCACGCTTGATCATCAACAAGGGCAATGACAACAGCATCAGCAGCGGCACCGTGCGCAACAGCATCAACAGCGCCTGGACCCCGGCAATGCCGGCAATTGTCCCGGTCTGCAAACCACCGCCGGCACCTGCAACACCGTTGCTGACCGCCATCGCGACCAGTACCAGCTGTGCCAGCAGCAACACCGGGAAAACCGAGGAAAAGCGCGCCCAGGCGCCGCCATCATGCGTGGATACCATCGTCGACTGCTCCGTTACCAACGCGTATAGATGGAGCCCGATACACGCTGCTCATCAAAGCCAGCGTCATCATCGGCGTAGCCGGCACCCAGCTTGAAGCCCCAGCGCGGGCTGACCTGGTGCCGCCAGGCGACGCCGATGGCGGCGTTGTTGTCACGCACGACGCTGCCAAAACGGTCCAGGTCGGTACTGCGGCCGCTGCTGACGCTGACTTCCAGATAGTCGTCGGCATCGCCCTTGTAGTAATTGCGCAGCAACACGCGGTGACTCCAGCTGCCCGAACCGACACCCGGCACGTGCTGCAGCTTGTAGCGGCCATACCAGTTGCCGACGTAGCGGCCGACACCGATGCCGTAGAACTCGGTGTTGTCGGAGAAGCGCAGGTGGTCGACGCTGGCCGACAGCTCCCAGCCACTGCCCACACCCTGGAACACTTCCACGCGCCAGGCCTGGCGGGGCAAGACGCCACTGGAGGGGCCGTGCTGGTAACGCAGGTTGGCGTAGGCACGCGACCACAGCGGCGCATAGCCATCCAGGGCCCACGCGGTGTCGGCGGTGTTGAAGTGATCGGCGCGCAGCAGTTCCAGACCCAACGAACCCCGCGGGAAATAGCGACGGATGGTCAGGTCATTGTCGTTCCAGCTTTGTCGGTCACCGCTGAAACGGGTGTGATCCCAGCCCAGGCTCGCGCCCCAGCGGTAGCCATTGCTGGCCACCACGTCGGGATTGGCCATGCGCGGCAACAGGCTGTCACGCAGTTGGGTGACCTCGGCCGGGTCTGCCCCCAGGCTGGCGGCGGCATCGAAGTCGGCACGCGCAGCGGCGGTCTGGCCCAGCGCGCGCAGTTCGCGGCCACGTGCGATGCGCGCCGCCGGATCCTGTGGCGCCAGCTCCACCCAGCGCGAGTAGGCATCGGCGGCCTGCTGTGGGCGGTCGCTCCAACGATACATATCGCCCAGCGCCGACCATGCGTCCGCATAGGTCGGGCTGTTCTGCACCACCTGTTGCAGGTCGGCCTCGGCGGCCGCGTACTGGCCATCCCAGGCATAGGTGCGGCCTCGCGCCAACAGCACGTCACCGTTGCCGGGGTGCTCGGCCAGCAGCGCGCTGTAGCGGGCGATGGTCGCGGCGCGGTTGTTTGCGTCGGACTGCGCGCGGATCTGCTGCAGCTGCAGGGTCAGGCTGTCGGGGGCCTCCTGGGCAAACGCCAGCAGCGGCGCAGCGGCCAGCGCCAGCAGCAGGCAGCGCGACAACGCATGCCGGGAGGCGCCAAGGGTAGTGGGCTGGGTCATGGAGCGGTTCCTGGAAATCATTGGTGGGTACTCGATTCACTGACCGCCGACGATGACGCTGCCATCGACACCGGCACTTCTTCCTTGTGGCTCTGCTGCCATGAGCCATCGCGACTGATGCGGCCCCAGCTATGCCGCTTGCGGCGGGTGAACATCCAGCGCAGGGTGGCGGAGAAACGCCAGATGGAATTGAGCTGGCGATAGCCGAAGTTCTCCAGGATCGCGACCACGAACAGGCGCAACTGCTGCGCTGGCCGCGAGTACAGACCGAAGGACAGCTCCTCCAGCAGCATCGCGTTGACCGACAACAGGATGCCCATGCCGACCGCGGCGGCGAGGAAGATCAGGAACACATCCAGTTGCACCAGCCCGCACAGCGCCAGCACGATCATCGAGACATAACCCACCACCTCGATGATCGGCCCGAGGAATTCGAAGAACAGCATGAACGGGAAGGCAACCCAGCCGGCGGCGCCGCTGCGGCGATTGCACAGCATGCCGATGTTGGTCCACAGGCTTTCGGCCAGACCGCGCTGCCAGCGCATGCGCTGGTTGCGCAGCGAGGCCAGGTCGGTGGGTGCCTCGGTCCAGCACACCGGGTCGGGCACGAACACGATGCGGTAGTCGCGCTGCTCCTCGCGCAGGTTGCGGTGCAGGCGGATAACCAGGTCCATGTCCTCGCCGACGGTGTCGGTGCGGTAACCGCCAATGGCGATCACCCGCTCCTTGTAGAACACGCCAAAGGCACCGGAGATGATCAGCAGCGCGTTCATCGGCGACCAGCCCATGCGCCCGAACAGGAAGGCACGCAGATACTCCACCAGCTGGAAGCTGGGCAGCCAGCTGTTGGGCAGGCCGATCTTGTCAAGCATGCCGTCGCGCACGGTACAGCCGTTGAGCACACGCACCACGCCGCCGCTGGCGACCACGCGGCTGTCTTCTAGGAACGGCCGCACCACCCGTGACAGGCTCTCCGGCTGCAGGATGCTGTCGGCATCGACCACGCAGAACAACGGATAGCGCACGCAGTTGATGCCGGCGTTGATCGCATCGGCTTTGCCGCCATTATCCTTGTCGACCATGCGCACGCGCGGGCAGCGTGCCGAGGCATAGACGCCATGCACCGGCTCGGTCTGCAGGCGGGTACGGTAGGCCTCGGGCACCCGCACCAGGCCAAATGCCTCGATCAGCGCATCGCGCGTCCGGTCGCTGGAGCCGTCGTTGACGACCACGATCTCGAATGCCGGGTAGCTGGTCTTGAGCAGCGAGCGCACTGAGGAAACCACCGAGGTTTCCTCGTTGTACGCCGGCAGGATGATGCTGACCGGCGGCTGGTACTCGCGCAGGCCGGCCGGCAGGTAATTGGCGCGGTACTCGCGCATGTAGCGCACGATCTGGTAGGCCGAGATGTAATTGAGCAGCAGGTAGGCCAGGTTGATCGCGACGAAGTACGCCATGAAGAACCACTGCAGCGAGTCGGCGATACTCACCCAGGGAATCTGCTGCACGTAGCTCACCAGCATCTGCCAATAAGCGCTCATGTCGCACTCCTCATCGCGTTCTCGGACAGCACCTGTTCGATGATGTCGCGTCCGTAGCCATCGCTCTGCCGCGACTGCACTTCACGCAGGGCCTCGGCACCCATGCCCGGCAGGCCGAACAAGGCCTGCGCGGTGCGATAGCGCACCCACCAGACGCTGTCTGACAGCAATGCTTCCAGCCGTCCGGCATCGCCCAGCTCGCCGATGCGGCCCAAGGCCGCTGCCGCGTGCATGCGCACGTGCCAACGTGACGCCGTGAGGAACCCAATCACCCGCTCGCGATCCTGGCGATCGTTGATCAACTGCAGGCATACCGAAATGATGTGGTCATCGACGTGCCCTTCCAGCAACTGCCGCACCACCACCGCCGCACGCTGCGGATCAATGTCGGCAAGGAAGCGCACCAGCTTCACCGTCGAATCGGCATTTGCACGCAGCAGCGCGTTGCTGATCTCACGCGCAGCGCTGCCGTCATTGTTCTCGGCCAGGATCCGCGCCACGCTGCCCGGCACCCAGTCCTCGCGCTCGGTGATCATCGGCACGAAAGCGGACATGGCGCGCGGCGGATCCACCTGCGCCAATGCCCGCGCTGCGCATAGCGAGACGATCGGGCTGCGGTCGTTGAGGAACTTGGCCAGCAGGTCGTACAGATGCCGGTCGCGCAGGTGACCCAGCGCAATGATGGTCATGGCGCGGTCGTGGTAGCTACCGCGCAACATGCGTTGCGCCGCCTCTTCCAGGCCCACCCGGTGACCCAGCGAGGCCAGGCGCCGTACCGACGCCTCCGGCAGGCTCTCGCAGACGCTGTTCCAGGCTTCGAGGAAGCCAGTGACCTCGTCGCGTTGCAATCGATGTACCGGCACCGTTTCGCCGGCAAGCTCACGCTGCAGAACATCGTTCCAGTACAGCCGGGCCTGGGTATCGCGCTTTTCGCGGCGCTGCGCCCGGACCCGCAGGAACACAATGATCAACAGCAGTACCGTGGCCAACAGCAGGGTGAGAATCGCCACCCAACTGGCCACGACGATTACGGTCGGCCCCTCGAACAGACTGTCCATCGCATTTTCCTACTTGTTGCGGGTAGGTGGTTTGCGAGACCACTTACCCCCCCTGAGTACAACTCCTGGCCCCAAGCATAGACAGAAACGTGATCTACGTCTCTATTTTTCGCAATTTCAGTAGGTTTTCCGCAACGCAATTATGCTATTAGCAATACCATGAATGTAAATATTTCATTAAACGTAGGGATTTATTGCATCTGCACCTGTACCGGTTGTGCTGCCGTTCTGTGAAGGGGGCCGGGGAAACTGTCTTCGGCTGTGGCCTGCCCGCGGTTATGCTCGAAGCCTGCCCATCACAAGGACGATCCATGCAGCGCTGCCGCCCTACCCTTCGCACCCGTTGCGTCCCGTTGCTGGTCGCCGCCGGCCTGTTGCTGGCCAGCATCGCACCGGCCTGGGCCACGCCCGCCACCGACGCCGACGTCAATCGCCTGTTGGCGGCCTCGCGTGCGCAGAACATGCTCGACGCGATGCTGCCGCAGATGGAGGCGATGCAGGCACAGCAGTTCGCGCAGATCGCCGAGCAGCAAACACTCAGCGCAGAGCAGCGGGCATCGCTGCAGCGCATCCAGCAACGCACCTCGCAGACCTTGCGACAGGCCCTGGCCTGGTCGCAGATGCGGCCGATGTATGTGGACCTATACAAGCAGTCGTTCTCGAAGGAAGACGTCCTGGCGATGGCCGAGTTCTACGAGAGCCCAGCCGGCCAGAGCCTGCTCGACAAGACCCCGGCGCTGATGCAGAACCTGATGGTGGCCATCCAGCAGAAGATGACGCCGCTGATGGCGGACCTGCAGAAGGACCTTGAAAAGATCAACAGCGAAGTCAAATAAGCGCGCACCGTAGTGCCGAGCCATGCTCGGCAAGAGGCGTTACCGGCGCTGCCGCTCCGGCTTTTTTTGTGGGAGCGACGTAAGCCGCGAAGCTGGCGATGTTGGAATCGGCATTCCCGCAATCTGATGATTTGGGAGCTTCGCGGCTGACGCCGCTCCCACAATCCTGCGCGTGTTGATGGGCTTCTGGGCAAGCCCCTGCCGAGCATGGCTCGGCACTACGCCCCTCCCTTTGGCGAAGCCAAGGGGAGGGTTGGGGAGGGGTGCTCTTCGCGGGGAAAGCCCCTGCCGAGCATGGCTCGGCACTACCTCAATGCGGCAGCTTCCAGCCGAACAGGTCCAGCGCTTTCTGGAACTCGCGGTCCAGCGGGGCACGTACTTCAATGCGGCGGCCGTCCTGCGGATGCGGGAAGGCCAGGCGCTCGGCGTGCAGCAGCATGCGGTGTACGCCCTGCATGCGGAACGTGCGGTTGTGCCGGCCGTCGCCGTGGCTGGTGTCGCCGATCATGTGGTGGAACATGTGCTTCAGATGCCGGCGGATCTGCCGGAAACGCCCGGTCTGCGGCTGGCAGCGCAACAAGGCATAGCGCGAGGTCGGGAAGCCCGTCGATGGAATCGGCAACTCGCCTTCCAGCAATTTCTGGAAGTGGGTGATGGCCTGCTTCTTGATCGGCTTGCCGGGACCGCCGTCCAGGTCGTGATCGACAGTGAACGCATCCTCCGCCGGCCAGCCTCGGCACACCGCCAGGTAATCCTTCTCCACCTCGCCACCCATCAAGGTCTTACCCAAGGTGCTGGCGCTTTCGCGGTCGAAGGCCAGCAGCAGGCAGCCGCTGGTGGCACGGTCCAGGCGGTGGACGAGGAAGATCGGCTTGCCCAGCTGCTCGCGCAGACGGTCGGCGAGGAAGTCATCCTCGCCGCGCGCCAGCTTGCTGTCATGGACCATCAGCCCGGCCGGCTTGTTGACCACCGCCAACCACGGGTCTTCGTACAGCAGCGGCAGCGGTTCAAAGACAACCGGCGCTTCCACTGCTTCATCGACAACATCACTCATCGACGCAACCACGCTGACGCCACGGCAACCGCACCGACCACGCCGCTCACCCACGACCACACCGGGATGGACGCCAACTGCGGGCCGCCGGCATGCAGGCCATACAACAACGCCGATACCACCATCAGGCCGGCGCCAGCCACGGCGGTAACCACACGCCGTTGCATGCGCTGCAGCGTACCTTCCAGGTTGACGATGTCCTGCGAGCGCATCGCCAGCTCATGCTTGCCTTCTACCTGCTGGCGCAGCCAGCTGTGCAGCAGGGCCGGCATGTCCGGGGCCTGGGTCATGATTTCCGGCAGGCGCTTGCGCAGCTCCTTCAGCGCGCGGCGCGGGCTGTAGCGCTCGCGCAGGATGCGTTCCAGCACCGGCTTGGCCACTTCCCAGATATCCAGCTGCGGGTCGAGCTGGCGGCCAACGCCTTCGATGTTCAACAAGGTCTTCTGCAGCAGGATCAGCTGCGGCTGCAGGGTCAGCTGGTAGCGCTGGGCGGTGCGGAACAGCTTCATCAGCACTTCGGCCAGCGAAATCTGCGACAGCGGGCGGGTGAAGTACGGTTCGCACACCGCACGAACGGCCGCCTCCAGCTCGTCGATGCGCACGGTGTTCGGCATCCACTGCGCCTGCAGGTGCAGCTCGGCGATGCGGCGGTAGTCACGGTTGAAGATGGCCATGAAGTTTTCGGCCAGGTAGAACTGATCCTCTTCCGAGAGCTGGCCCATGATGCCGAAGTCCAGCGCGATGAAACGCGGGTTGTCGCGGCGTGCCGGATCGATGTCGACCCAGATGTTGCCGGCATGCGCATCGGCGTGGAAGAAGTTGTCGCGGAACACCTGCGTGTAGAACACGCGCACGCCCTTGGCGGCCAGCGCCTTGCGGTCGATGCCGGCCTTGTCCAGCGCGACGATGTCGTCGGAAGGAATGCCCCAGACCCGCTCCAGCGTCAGTGCGCGTTCGGCGGTGTGGCTCCAGATTACCTCCGGCACGTACAGGTCGTCCGAGTTTTCCCAGAAGCGGCGCAGCACGCTGGCGTTGGCGCCTTCGCGCTGCAGGTCCAACTCTGCCGCCAGGGTGGTTTCGATCTCGGCCACCACTTCGCGCGGACGGATCTTGTCGGCGCGCGGGTGGGTGCGCTCGACCAGCGCGGCCAGCGACTTGAGCAGGGCGATATCGCCGGCAATCTGCTTTTCGATATCCGGGCGCAACACCTTGACCACCACCTGGCGGCCACCGTCCAGCGTGGCAGCATGCACCTGCGCGATCGAGGCCGAGGCCAGCGGCGTGGTATCGAAGCTGGCAAAGGCCTCGGTGATTGGCAGGCCCAGCGCCTGCTCGACGATCTGCAGCGCGCGCTCGCCGTCGAACGGCTTGACCCGGTCCTGCAGCAGGGTCAATTCAACGGCCACATCCGGCGGCACCAGGTCGCGGCGGGTGGACAGGATCTGCCCGAACTTGACGAAGATCGGCCCCAGCTCCTGCAGCGCCAGGCGCAGGCGCGCACCGCGCGACTGCGAGGCGATATCGGCACTGGCGCGCGGCACGAAGGGCTTGGCCAGGCGCAACCAGCGCTCGACCGGGGTGCCATCGAGCAGGTCATCCAGGCGATAGCGCAGGATCACCCGGCCGATACGGCTGGCGCGGAACATGGCGCGGGTCGCCTTCATGCAGCACCTCCGGCGCGCTGACGCAGGCGCGCGATGCGCGCGGCCATGCGTTCGACGTCATCGCGGATCACGTCCACATCATCATGGAAGGCATCCAGCTCGGCACGGGCAACGACATCACGCGACTCCTCGGTAACGTATTCGGCGGCGGTCTCGGCCAGATCCTTGGCGCTGCGCCTGGCCTGCAGCAGGGCTGCACGCAGGGTCTGCGCGATCTGCACGCCGAGGATCTCGCCAAAGGCTTTGACAAAAGGCTGCTGCCAATCCGGATCAAAACGGGTGGCCAGCTGCTGCAGGCGGCGCGCCAGCTCGGCATCGCCGGAGACCTTGACCCGGCCGGCCGGCGCATTGTTGCCGCGGCGCGCGTTGGCGAGGAACAGCAGCTGCGCCAGCACCCCGCCCAGGGTGCTGCGCACGGCCAGGTCGGGCTCCAGCGAAGTATCGACCGGACCCACGGTCAGGCGTTCGCCGGCGACCCCGATCTGCATCGCCAGCGACGGCGATTCCAGGGTCAGGGCGATGCACTGGCCATCCAGCGAGGCCAGTGCGGTGCGGGTATCCGGGTCCAGCGCCAGCGCGCGGTTCAAGGCCACTTCCAGCGCACGGCCGGCCAGCGGCTTGATCATTTTGAAGGGGGATGCAGGCATGCCGGGCATTCTACCGGAGGGCCGGGATCGGGAGCCTGCCAGGCACGATGTTGCGAAGCCCCCACGACGTAGCCCCGGTAAGCCCAGCGCACCCGGGGCCGTTGGCGGACGCGTGGAAGGGCGGTGCGGGCTTGCTCCCGGGTGCGCTGCGCTTACCCGGGCTACGGGCTCTGATGCATCGTCCGCACAGGGTTTGTTCATGTCAGCCGCGCCGCGATAAACAAATCCCCAATCCCGCATCCCCAATCCCGGCGTTTGCGTTCATGCTATGCAGACACCACCAAACACAGCGGCAGGAGCACACAGGCAATGGGCAAGACCCGGGTTGGCATCATCTTCGGCGGTCGTTCGGCCGAGCACGAGGTCTCGCTGCAGTCGGCGAAGAACATCCTCGATGCGCTGGACAAGGAGCGGTTCGACGTCAGCCTGATCGGCGTGGACAAGCAGGGCCTGTGGCACCTGTGCGACACCGCCGGTTTCCTGCTCAACGCCGATGACCCCAAGCGCATCGCGCTGGATACCTCTGGGCCGATCCTGTCGGTGCTGCCGGGTGCCGAGCGCGGCCAGCTGCTGGCCGCCGATGGTCGCGAGGTACCGCAATTGGATGTGGTGTTCCCGATCGTGCACGGCACTCTGGGCGAAGACGGCACCCTGCAGGGTCTGCTGCGCACGCTCAACCTGCCGTTCGCCGGCCCCGGCGTGCTGGGCTCGGCGGCGGCGATGGACAAGGACATCGCCAAGCGCCTGCTGCGTGATGCCGGCCTGGCGGTGGCACCGTTTGCCTGCTTCAACCACGTCACCGCCGCAGCGGCCGATTACGACGCACTGGTCGCCCAGCTTGGCCTGCCCTTGTTCGTCAAGCCGGCCAACCAGGGCTCGTCGGTAGGCGTGAGCAAGGTGCGCAATGCTGACGAGTTCGCCACCGCGATGGCGCTGGCGCTGTCGTTCGACCACAAGGTGCTGGTCGAATCGGCCATCGTCGGCCGCGAGATCGAATGCGCCGTGCTGGGCAACAACCTGCCCGAAGCCAGCGTCTGCGGCGAAGTGGTGGTGCATGACGACTTCTACGCCTATGACACCAAGTACATCAGCGCCAGCGGCGCGGAGACGGTGATCCCGGCCGATATCGCCGCGGACGCGCAGCAGCGCATCCGCGAAATCGCCGTGCGCGCCTACCAGGCGCTGGACTGCATCGGCATGGCCCGCGTTGACGTGTTCCTCACCGAGGCCGGCGACGTCGTCATCAACGAACTGAACACCCTGCCCGGTTTCACCAAGATCAGCATGTATCCCAAGCTGTGGGGCGCCAGCGGGCTGGGCTATACCGCGCTGATCACGCGCCTGATCGAGCTGGCGCTGGAGCGTCACGCTGCAGACAAGGGTCTGCGCAGCTCGATCAGCACGTCGGCCTGATCGAAACCACTGAAACGACGCGGCCCGCACCCTCCAGGAGGATGCGGGCCGTTCTGTTTCTGGCGTCAGGAACGATCAGCCTTTCTTGCGGAACATCGACACCACCGCAAGGATCAGGAAGACGACGAACAGGATCCACGCGATATTGCTGGCCGCACCGGCAATGCCACTGAAGCCAAGCACGGCGGCAATGATGGCGATGACGAAGAAAACGACGGCGTAATGCAGCATGGGCTGGGTCCTCTGTTGGAATCAGGGCTCCATCCTCGGCAATCGCCGGTAGTGAGGCAGTGATGGGTACGTGAGCGCGAGATGACGATCACCCCCCTGCGTTCAGCGTGCCGCCGCCAACCGCCGCAGGCCTTCCTCGATGGAGACCCGCGGCACATAGCCGAAATCACGCCGTGCCGGCTCCATCGAGTACCAGTGCGGCGTGCACAGCTGCTCGGCGAGGAAGCGGGTCATTGGCGGTTCGCCGGACAGGCGCAGCAATGGCCACAGTTTTTCGCAGACCGAGCCGATCCGGTAGGCGGTCTTGAACGAGATCGACTTCTCCACGCCAGGCGCGCCCACCGCTGCAAGCAGGCGGTTGAGCAGTTCGCGCATCGGCAGCGGTTCGCCGTTGGAAATGAAGTAGGCCTTGCCCGCACAGGCCGCACCAACCACCAGATGATCGAAGGCATCGAAATGCGCCTGCGCGGCATTGTCGATGAAGGTGGTATCGACCTTGTTGTTGCCATCGCCGACAAAACGCAGGCGGCCGGCGCGGGCACGCTCGGCCAGGCGCGGCACCAACTGGTTGTCACCCGGGCCCCAGATCAGCCTCGGGCGCAGGGCGATGGTGGCCAGATCGGCACCATTGGCAGCCAGTACTTCCTGCTCGGCAATGGTCTTGGTGGCGGCGTACGGTGCCTGGAAGTCCTCACCATAGGGCACTTCGTCCGCCCCCAGACCTTCCACGGGATGGGTGGCACGATGGGTGACGCTGGGCGTGGAGGTGTAGACCAGGCGACCGATGCCATGCGCCTTGCAGGCGGCCAGCACGTTGCGGGTGCCGACCACATTGGCCTGGAAGTAACTGTTGTAGCTGCCCCAGGCGCCGGCCTTGGCGGCATTGTGGAAGATCGCATCAACACCTGCCGCGGCGTGATGCACGGCATTGGCGTCGGCCAGGTCGCCACGGATCTGGCCGACCCCGATTTCCTGCAATGCCGGGTAGTGCCCGCGATTGAAGCTCAGCACCTGATGACCGCGTTCGACCAGGCCACGGCACAAGGCCTGACCGAGAAAACCACCACCACCGGTAACCAGAATCTTCATTCGTTTGATCGCTCTGCTGCTGGGCTTCCGCGCCGACCTGCGGTGGCGGAAGCGATGAGATTTGTCCGTCAGTATCGCAGCAGTGGTGTTCGGGTGCTTTGCCGGGGATGTTGGCGGAGAGCGTCACCCCTCCCCAGCCCTCCCTCCGCCTTCGGCGCAAGGGAGGAAGCCAAAGCACCCCTCCCCAGCCCTCCCCTTGCCTGCGGCAAAGGGAGGGGGCAACAGCAGCAGCGCTGCGGGTGCGTCGAGCAGCCAGGCTTTAGCCCTCCCTTTCGCGCAGCGAAGGGGAGGGTTGGGAGGGGTGCTCTTCGCCGTACGCCAAGGCCCGCAGAATATCCTCCAACACAGCCGGCATCCGCTGCAGAACCTCGTCATTCCAGTAGCGCAGCACCCTGAAGCCCAATCCCTGCAGCACCTCGGTTCGCCGTTGGTCATAGGCAAGCTGCTCAAGATGCTGCCCGCCGTCCAGCTCGACGATCAGCCGTGCATCAAGGCAGACGAAGTCGGCGATGTACCCGGCCAAGGGCATCTGCCGACGGAAGCGGAAGCCAGCCAACTGCCGTCGGCGCAGTTGCTGCCATAGACGGTCTTCTGCATCGGTGGGTGTGTTGCGCAGGGCTCTTGCGCGCCTTCGCAGCTTGTCCATTGCAGCGCCCCGTTTTTATTACGGAAAGCCTGCGATTGCTGGCGATGGGAGCCTGTCAGGGAATCACTGGATTAAAGCTATCCCTCGACTCAAAGAGCACTGCGCTTTACCCCTCCCCAACCCTCCCCTTGCCTGCGGCAAAGGGAGGGGGCAAAGCCTTAGCCCTCCCTTGCGCCGAAGGCGGAGGGGAGGGTTGGGAGGGGTGCTTCTGCTTAAGGCCTTACGCCCCAAGCCCTTCGGCATCACCCCAACTGCGCCTGCGCCCACACCGCCAACTTCTCACGCCCGATCTTGGCGTTGTGGCGGATATCCACCGGGAAGCCCGGATGACGTAGGAAATGTTCGATACCTGCCAAACCTGGATGACGCAATGCCATGGCCCGCAACTGCGTTTCGATTTCAGCGAAGTGCTGATCCGGCAGCAGTTCGTAACACAGCACCGGCACCTGCTGGCCCAGCTCACCAACACCGACCAAAGCCGTGCGCCGCACACCAGCCACGGTGTTGAACACCGGCTCCACCTGCTCGGTATACAGCGCCCCCGCTGCAGTCTCGACGCGATGGGTCTTGCGCCCGCAGAACCACAGCCGCCCTTCGGCATCGAACCAGCCCACGTCGCCCATCCGGTGCACGATGCGCTCGGCGCCATCGGCGAGCACTTCACGGATCTTGGCCGCGGCCGTTGCCTGCGGTCGGTTGAAATAGCTGTCGGTCGTGGTCGGGCCAACCACGGTGATTTCACCCACCTCCCTGGCTGGCAGTTCACGCACGCCACTCCAGTCAGCGATGGGTTCGTCGGTGATGGCAATGATGCGCACGACATTCGGCGTGACCACGCGACCAACGCAGGTCCCCGCACCAGCCTCGGTGGCCTCACGCGTATCGACCAGTTCGCGACCTTCAATCACGGCAACCGGCAGGCATTCGGTGGCGCCGTATGGCGTCCAGAACTGGCCGTCCTCCGGCATCAGCGAACGGATCTTCGACACGATCTCCGGCGGCACCGGCGCACCCGCCGAGGTGGCGCGGGTCACCGTTGGCAGCGGTTGGCCGTGCTCGGCCAGCACCCGCATCAATGCCGGCGAACCGAACAGCTGGGTCACGCCAAAACGGGCAATGGCATCGTGCAGCTTGCGCGGATCGGCGCTGCCCGGCCGGGTCGGGTCCATGTCCGGAATCACCGAGGTCAGGCCAAGCGCCGGGTCGAACAGCGCGAACGGCGGGAAGGTCGGCAGGTCGATGCCACCGGGCTGCATGCCGAAGGCATTGCGCAGCAGTTCCACCTGGCCGACGAAATGGCGATGGCGATAGACCACGCCCTTGGGCACGCCGGTGGAGCCACTGGTGAACAGGATCGCGGCCACATCGTCCGGCGCGGTGGCAGCCAGCTGACTACCCGCACCGGCGCCGTCAGCCTCGATCTTTGCCAGGGTGATGCCCCCCCAGCCCCAGCGCCGGCCCACCGTGACCTTGACCCTGGCCGCCTTGGCCCAACCCAGCAGTACCCGCGCAAATTGCGCCAGCGGGATGCCGATGAAGGCCTGCGGCTGCGCTTCGTCCAGGCACTGCTTCAGCGCGCGCTTATCTATGCCCGGGTCGACCAGCACCGGCACCGCGCCGATCTTGAACAGGGCGAACATCAGCAGGAAGAACTCCGGCCCCGGCCGCACCATCACCACCGCGCGCACCCCGCGGCCGATGCCGTTGGCCGCCAACCCAGCGGCAATGGCGTCGCTGCGGGCATCCAGCGTGCGGTAGTCCAGGGTCACGTCGTAGGCGGCCATGCCGTTGGCGGCAGGCTTGCCGGGGCAACGGATGGCGATCTGGTCGGGCCGTTCACGCGCCAGCTCGGGCAGGCGCGCGGCGATATTGCAGGTTTCGTTCATCTTCCTATTGTCGCCAATGCAGAAAAATCTTGCGCGCAGGCCGTCACCGTGGAAAATTTCGCACCTTCCTTCTGTCCTGTTCCTGCCGCCAAGGCCGGTATCCCATGCCCCATCCCTGCCTGACCTGCGGTGCCTGCTGCACCCAATACCGCGTTGCCTTCCACTGGATGGAATCGGACGAAGTCACCGAAGGCGGCGTGCCCCATCAGCTGACCCAGCGCCTGGACCCGCACCGGCTGTGCATGCAGGGCACCTACTCGGACCCGATCCGCTGCGTGGCCCTGGATTCGGAGATTGGCGTGTACTCGCGTTGCACCATCCACCCGAACCGGCCCAGCGTTTGCCGCGAGGTGGACGCCTCCTGGGAATACGGCAAGGCCAGCTCGCAGTGCGACCGCGCCCGCGTCGCCCACGGCATGGAGCCACTGACCCTGGCCGATTGGCGCTGGCGCGATGATGCAGACAACGACGACAACCATCCCGACGACAACGGCAACAGCCCGTCGTCACCGCCGAATACGCCGATTGCGGCTTGAGGATGATGCGGTAGTTGTTGGCTTTGGGCTTTGGGCTTTGGGCTTTGGGCTTTGGGCTTTGGGCTTTGCCCTTACGCCGTCATTCCCGCGCAGGCGGGAATCGCTCTTGCTGTTGCTCTTCGCCCTTGCCCTGTCCAAAGCCAAGGCAGAAGCCGAAGCAAGAGCCAGAGCGATTCCCGCCTGCGCGGGAATGACGGCAAATAAATCAACGACATAAAAGCAAAAAGTCAGAAGCGAAAGGCGAGAAGCGAAAGCCCGCCCTTCAAAGCGCCTTGTAACGCCCCCAAAGCACCTCGAACTGCTGCGTGAAGCTGCGCACCAGGTTGCGGTCATTGCTGACCACCAGATTCTCATCGTTGTGCTCGGTCGCGGTGCGGGTCCAGTTGAAGCTGCCGTTGGCCAGTTGCTTGCCATCGAACAGCGCGAACTTGTGGTGCATGTGGTATTCGCTGTGGTCCACCCGTACCGGTATGCCGCTTTCATTCAAACGACGGATATCGTTGCCATCGTCGTAGACCTTGTCGTTGTCGCTGATGATGCGCACCGTCACGCCGCGTTTGTGTGCGTCCAGGATGACCCCGCTCAAGCGGTCATCGGAGATGGTGAACACGCAGATGTCCAGGGTCTGCTTCGCGCTGGCGCACAGCGCGCGCAGGCGTTGCATGCAGGCATCGCCCGGCGAGAAGTAGGTACTCGTCAGGGTTTCAATCGGGCCGGCGTTGACGTCCAGCGTGCGCACCACCTGTTCTACCCACTTCAGCATCGGCAGCGCTTCGGCAGGATCACTGGTTATCTGTTCGCGGGCGATATCGAAGGCACGATTGCGCAGGAAGCGCAGGCGGTCGGGCGGTAGTTCGACGCCCAGCTCGCGCAGTGCGGAGCGTTCCTCGTTGCTCAAGCTGAGGTCCTGCGCGCTGTCGCGCAGCTGACGGTCCAGGCTGTCGAAATCCATCCTTCACTCCCTGTGCAAAGAAGCACAGAGCTTCGCATACCCGCGCGCGCCCCTGTAGGAGCGGCGTAAGCCGCGAAGCTGGTGCAAAGAGAACGGCCGCAAAAGCTACCCCTCCCCAACCCTCCCCTCCGCCTGCGGCGCAAGGGAGGGTGCTGATGCTGGCATGGCGGGCGCTCAGCTGTTTGGTTGTAGCGTCGTAATCCGCGAAGCTGGTGCAAGGGGAAAGTCCACGAAAGCTTACCCCTCCCCAACCCTCCCCTCCGCCTTCGGCGCAAGGGAGGAGGCAGAAGCAGGCATCGCGCGCGCCAAGCTGTTTTGTAGGAGCCGCGTCTGCCGCGAAGCTGGGGCAAGGGGATAGGCCACTAAAGCTCACCCCTCCCCAACCCTCCCCTCCGCCTGCGGCGCAAGGGAGGGGGCAGAAGCAGGCATCGCGCGCGCTTTGCGCGAAACGCCAGGCAACAGCTTGCAGGATGCAGAGGTAGCCGTAGCGGATCTATCCCTTGCCTCGCGGCTGACGCCGCTCCTACAAGTGCCCTCGCTCCCACAAGCCCCGGCTCACCCCAGCGGGTTGCGCTCCAGGAAGGCGCGCACAGCCGGCACGATCACTTCGTGCTTGTCTTCCAGCACGTAGTGGTTGGCATCTTCAAACGTGGTCACTTCGGCCTGCGGCAGTGCCTTGCGGAAGCCGGTCAGGAAGTGATGGTCGAAGCAGATGTCACGCAGGCCCCAGGCGATGTAGACCGGGCGATCGGCGAACGACGGCAATGCCGCCGCTGCACGCTCCAGCAGCGACCAAGCCTTGTCGGCCGGCGACAGCGGGATGTCCTGCATGAAGCGGATCGTGGAAATGCGGTTGTCCCAGTTGTTGTACGGCGACACATAGGCGCGACGCACATCCGCCGGCATGCGCCGGCTCACGCCCAGCCAGGAGGCACCGGACGAGAACGCATTGAAGGTGCGGATGAACCACTCACCCAGCTTCCAGTGCCGGCCCATGGCGATCTGCCACGGCATCGGCTTCTCCGGCGGCAACGGGAACGAGGCGGTATTGGTGATCACCAGGCGCTTGACCTGGTCGTGGTGGGACAGCGCCCAACCGAAGCCGATCATGCCGCCCCAGTCGTGCACGGCCAGGGTCACCGGGCCGGTGATGCCCAGGTGTTTGAGCAGCGCATCCAGATCATCCACACGTGACTGCAAGGTGTATTCGTAGTGGCTGTCACCGGGCTTGTCGGACAGGCCCATGCCGATATGGTCGGGCACGATGCAGCGATATTTGTCGCTGAGGCCATTGACCAGGTGCCGCCACAGATAGCTCCACGACGGGTTGCCGTGCAGCATCACCACTACCTCGCCATCGCGCGGGCCTTCATCGATGTAGTTCATCGACACGCCGGGGCGCACTTCGAAGCGATGGGTCTTGCTGGGGTAACCGGGAAGTTTGTTCATCGGGCTGCACCTGCGGCTGCTAAGCCCCGCTCCCGTCGGGAGAGGGGTTGGGGAGAGGGTTGGTCGGAGCGGAGGAGCTTGAACAACTGCTCGAACTCCAGGCGCTTGCGTGCTGCGCACGCGTCCCCCTTCCGCCCTTCGGGCACCCCCGCCTTCGCGGGGGCAGGCCCTTTGTTTCTCCCGCAAGGGGAGAAGGAAAAACATGTGGTCCCGAGGTTCGCGACAGGGCCGGAACTTACCAGACCACCTCGGCCATCGTGCAGTTCAAGCCCGAGCCAATGCCCATCAGCGCGACGCGGTCGCCCTTCTTGAGCTTGCCCAGCTGGCGCAGCTTGCTCAGCACGATCGGTACCGAGGCCGGGCCGATGTTGCCGTGCTCGCCGAAGATGGTCATCACCTTCTTCGGGTCGATGCCGAAGGCCTTGATGAAGGCATTGGTATGCGGCTGGCTGACCTGGTGGATCACGAACTGGTCGATCTCCTCCACCGCCCAGCCCAGCGCTTCGCGCGTGGCTTCAAAGGTCTTGGTGGCCAGCTTGATGCCTTCGATCAGCAGCATGCGGGTGTCGGTGACCATGCGATCCAGGTTGCCCACGCACAGCTTGTTCCACTGGTTGGCCGCACGGGTCACGCCGCCCTTGTAGCGCGGGGCGTCCGGCACCAGCTCCGAGCGCGCCATTACCATTGCTGCCGCACCGGAACCGGTGGTCAGCGCGGCCACTTCGTCGCGCAGCTGCTGGGCGGTGATGTCCGGGGACATCATGCGCTCCAGGGTCTTTTCATAGACCAGGTTGGAGGTTTCACCGTCCACGATCAGCGCGTAGTCGATGTCACCGCGCTCCAGCATGCGCGCGGCCACGTCCATGCCGTTGATGAAGGCCAGGCAGGCGTTGGCGATGTCGAAGGTGACGCAGTCTTCGCCGATGCCCAGGTTGCCGGACACGATGGAAGCGGTGGACGGCTCCAGGTAATCACGGCTGACGGAAGTGTTGACCAGCAGGCCCACCTTGTCGGCGGTGATGCCGGCATCTTCCAGCGCCTTGCGGCCAGCCATGGTGGCGGCGTCCGAGGCCTGTGTACCCTGGTCCCAAAGGCGGCGCGCGTGGATGCCGGCGATATCGCCCAGCACGTCGGCACGGATGCCCAGGCGTTCCAGCGTGGGCTGGAGCCGCTCGTTGATTTCCTTTGAGGTCAGCGTATGCGGCGCATCAATATGCGCCAGTCCCGCGATCGAGACATTTTGAAAAGGCATCAGAAAGCGCCAAGACTCAGGCGAAGGGGTCGCTATTCTAGCGCCTGCGCCTTTTTACCGCATCTTTACAAATCGGCGGCCCGGCGTATGGAGCCGCCGGGGCCGTGAGAGGGCCTGGGACCTCAGCGCGGCGGGCACTGGAAGGCCGCAAAGCGCTGGCTGCCATCGGCCGGCTGGCCACTGGCCTGTACGGCATTGGCACCGGCACTGGGGGCCTCGTTGCGGGCCAGGGTTTCCAGTTCTTCCTGCACGCGCAAGGGGTTGCGGTTGTAGAAACCGACCTTGCTCTTCACCGACACCACGATCTCGCCCTTGTTCACGCAGCCCGGGGCCACCGGGCCGGCAGGCAATACCCGTACGGCCTTGCCGCCGGATTCAATCGGCACCCAGGTGCAGGCGGCGGTGCTGGCGATCAGGGCGGACAGAAGCAGGACGCGCATGGACTATTCCTTGTGAAGATCAACCCGGATTGTGCCGCGAATGGATGAACAGGTGGTGATCCCGGTGATTGGGCGCGCGGCAAAGACAAAACCTACCCCTCCCCGGCCGCCCCTTTGCTGCGAGAAAGGGAGGGGGCTGTAGTGCCGAGCCATGCTCGGCAGGGGCTTTACCTGCGAAAAGCTGCCCTCACCCCAACCCCTCTCCCGTGAACGGGAGAGGGGCTCAAAGCAAAAGCCCCCCTCCCTGGCCCTCCCCTTCGCTGCGCGAAAGGGAGGGGGCGGAAATGTAGTGCCGAGCCATGCTCGGCAGGGGCTTTACCAGCAAAAGCTGCCCTCACCCCAACCCCTCTCCCGTAAACGGGAAAGGGGCTCAAAGCAAAAACTACCCCTCCCCAGCCCTCCCCTTCGCTGCGCGAAAGGGAGGAGGCGGAAATGTAGAGCCGAGCCATGCTCGGCAGGGGCTTTACCAGCGAAAGCTGCCCTCACCCCAACCCCTCTCCCGTAAACGGGAGAGGGGCTTAAGCCGAGGCGGCGGGCTGCGCCCTGCCGCTTACTTCTTCTCCACCGGCTTGCCGTCGGCGTCGATCACGGTCACTTCGCCCAGCTTCAGTGCGCGCACCGGGGCCTCGGTCTGCTTCAGGTCGCCTACCACCACCCAGGTCAGCTTGGACGGATCCAGGGTCTTGGCGGCCTCGGCAACCTGCGCCGGGGTCATCGCTTCGATCTCGGCCTTGCGCTTGAACACATAGTCGTCCGGGCGGCCATAACGCACGATGCCACCGATGGTGCTCATCACCGCCGATGCGGTTTCGTAGGCACCGGGCAGGCTCAGCGTCTGGATGTTGCGGATACGGTTGACCTCGGCATCGGTCGGCGGACGCTGGCCGCTGGCGAACTGGCTGATCTCGGCGTTCATCTCCTTCATCGCATCACCGGTCTTGTCGATCTGTACCGGTGCAACCGCCATCCACGGGCGCTGGCCCAGCGCATTGGAGGCCGACGAACGCGCGCCGTAGGACCAGTGCTTGTCCTCACGCAGGTTCATGTTCAGGCGCGAGGTGAAGTCGCCACCCAGCACGCCATTGGCGATGTCGAAGCGGGTGGTGCCCGGGTCCATCGTCGACGGCGCCACTTGACCGGCGAACAGGTTGGCCTGCACCGCGCCCGGCTGGTCGATCAGGAACACGCGCGATGCCTGCGGGCGATCCACATTGGTCAGGGTCTCCACCTTCGGCCGTGCGCCCTCGCCCTTCCAGTCACCGAAGCTGCGCTCCAGCAGCGGCACCAGGTCTTTCATGGTGGTGTCACCGACCACGATCAGGGTGGCGCCTTCCGGACGAATCCACTGCTTGTGGAAGGAAGTCAGGTCGTCGCGGGTCAGCGACTGGATCGCCGCTTCATTGCCGCTGCCAGTGAACGGAATCGCATACGGGTGGCCGGCGCCGTACAGCAGCGGCGGCAGCACGCGCATCGCCACCGCGTTCGGCTGCGCCTTTTCCTGCTGGATGCCAGCAATCCAGGTGGCCTTGATGCGGTCGATCTCGCCCTGCTCGAAGCGCGGTGCACGCACCACGTCGGCATACAGCGCCAGCGACGGCGCCAGGTTTTCCTTCAGTGCCGACAGGTACACGTTGGAACCATCCAACGACGCACCTGCGCTGACGCGGGCACCCAGGCTTTCCACAGCATCGGCGAACGCCAGCGAGCCGAGCTGGCCAGCGCCTTCGTCCAGCATGCCCATGGTGAAGTTGGCGGTGCCCGGCTTGCGGCCACGGTCGGCGGTGAAGCCCCCCGGGAACTCATAGCTGAACTGCACCACCGGAACATCATGGCGCTCGGCCAGCACCACCTGGGTGCCGTTCTTCAGCGTTGCACGCTGCAGCTGCGGGAACTTCAGTTCCGGGAAGCTGGTGGTCTTGGGCACGCCGGCGCTGCGATCCACCTGGCTCGGCAGCGTCTTGTACTTGGGGTCCACGGCGGGCACGTTGAACGGCGCCGGCTTGACCGACGGCAGCTCGGCCAAGGCAACGCGCTCGCCCGGCTCGACCACCAGGGTGTGGTCGCCCACGCCCAGCCACTTGGCACCGGCAGCCTTTACGTCTGCAGCGGAAGCCGCCTCCACATTGGCCAGCGAGGTGCGGAAGCAACCCGGGTTGCCTTCGTAGACGGCGCACTGTGCGAGTGCGTCGGCCTTGCCGCCGAAGCCACCAATACGCTCGATGCCACGCACGAAGCCGGCACGTGACTGCACCTTGGCGCGCTCCAGCTCATCGGCAGTCGGGCCTTCGGCGATCAGTCGCTTCAGTTCTTCGTCGATGGCCGCCTCGACCTTGGCCGGGTCCACGCCCTGCTTGACCGTCGCCATGATCAGGAAGTTGGAGCCGAGCTGCGAGGCATCGGTCATCGCGCTGATGTTGTCGACCAGCTTGTCCTTGTGCAGCAGGCGCTGGTCCAGCCGCGAGGACTTGGCGCCGCCCAGCACGTAGGAGAACAAGTCGAGCTGATCGATATCGGTGGTGCCGACCTGGGCCACGTTCCAGGCGCGGTAGATGCGCGCCTGCGGCACCTTGTCGGTCATCACTTCGCGGGTGGTGGCAGCGCGCTGCGCAACGTTCACCGCCGGCTGCGCCATGGTCGGACCAGCCGGAATGTCACCGAAGAACTTGGCAGCCTTTTCCTTGGCGGTGGCCACGTCGATGTCACCGGCCAGCACCAACACCGCGTTGTTCGGGCCATACCAGGTGTGGAACCAGGTTTTGACGTCGTCCAACGAGGCGGCGTTGAGATCGTTCATCGAGCCGATCACACCGTGGTGGTACGGATGGCCGGCCGGATACATGGCACGGGTCAGCTTGTCCCAGACCTGGCCGTAAGGCTGGTTTTCGCCTTGGCGCTTTTCGTTCTGCACCACGCCGCGCTGCTCATCGAGTGCAGCCTGATCGATGGCGCCGACCAGATGGCCCATGCGGTCCGACTCCATCCACAGTGCCATGTCCAACGCGGTGGTCGGCACGTTCTGGAAGTAATTGGTGCGGTCGGTATTGGTGGTGCCGTTCTGGTCGGTGGCGCCGACCTGCTTGAAGGGTTCGAAGAACTCGCCGTCGTGGTTTTCGCTGCGCTGGAACATCAAGTGTTCGAACAGATGTGCGAAGCCGGTGCGGCCAGCCGGTTCGTCCTTGGCACCGACGTGGTACCAGATGTTCACCGCCACGATCGGTGCCTTGCGGTCGGTGTGCACCACCACGCGCAGGCCGTTGGGCAGGGTGAACTCTTCATACGGGATGTCCACCGACGCAGCGGCAGCGGCCGGCTTGGCCTCCGCAACCAGTGGCATGCCAACAAATCCGCCGAGGGCGGCACTCAGGGCCAGGGTCAACAAGGCGGTACGGGGCATAGCTGCGTTCATTCCATTTCCCTTGGGTATGAAGGTGAACGCAGATCCTAACCGGGCACCGTCACAACGGCATACGCCATGCGTCATGGGTAACGAAGCAGCTGCGCCGGTGTCCGTCCGGTCACTGCAGACGCGGGGAGTGTCCGGACAGCGGACACTTTCCATAAACAACAATTCTTTATTTATCAATCAGATGCGATTGGCACGCATCCTGCTGCCTGTTACTCGCAGCCAGATCGCTTCAGACGATAAATGACTGATTACTGAACAAAACAAAAAAAGTAGCGAAAGTCCTTGCGCTACGAAAATCACTGTACTACCTTACTACCACACCACTGCCCACACACACCAAACAGGTCCCGCCATGAACGCCAAGTCTCTCGCCCTTGCCATCGCCCTGGTCGCCAGCACCGGCTTTGCTTCTTCGGTCCAGGCTTCGGATATCGTCACCCTCGACGCCGTACAGGTCCGCCCTTCCGCTGATCAGCTGGCGCAGGCCCAGCACGAAGCCAACAGCAACATCCCGACCCTGGCTGTCGTGCAGGTCCGCCCGACCGTCGGTCAGATCGTCGAACTGATGGCCGAACAGACCGCCAGCCAGCTGGCCTCCGCCAGCCCGGTCGCCATCGGCACCCGCGCCGGCCAATGGATGGTGTCGCTGCCGGCTATCACCGTCCGCCCGGAGGTGGAGCAGGTGCAGGCCATGGCAGCTGAAGCCGCCGCCGAAGCCATCGGCAAGGTCGTCGCGCAGGGCATGGTTTCCAACTAAGCCAGCGATGACGCAATACCCGGCGTAAACTGCGCCGATGACTTCTGCCCCTGTTTTCGATGTAGTGCTTTACCAGCCCGAGATCCCGCCGAACACCGGCAATGTGATCCGGCTCTGCGCCAACACCGGCGCGCGGCTGCACCTGATCGAGCCTTTGGGTTTCGACCTCAGTGACAAGCAGCTCAAGCGCGCCGGCCTGGACTATCACGAGTACGCACAGATGCAGGTCCATCCGGACCTGGAAACCGCCTTGGCGCGCATCGCCCCGAAGCGTTTGTTTGCATTGAGTACCCGCTCCAGCGTTCGCTATGACACCGTGCAGTTCGCCGATGGCGATGCCTTCCTGTTCGGCCCCGAGACCCGTGGCCTGCCGCAGGATCTGCTTGATTCCCTGCCGGATGGCCACCGCCTGCGCCTGCCGATGCAGCCCAACAACCGCAGCCTGAACCTGTCCAACTCGGTCGCCGTGGTGGTGTATGAGGCGTGGCGGCAGCAGGGGTTCCCTGGCGGGGCGTGATTGGCGCTTTGTTTTTTTTATTTTTGTGGGAGCGGCGTAAGCCGCGAAGCTGGCAATGCGTCGGCTGACAGTTGATCGCCAAAAGCACCCCTCCCCAACCCTCCCTTTGGCTGCGCCAAAGGGAGGGAGCAGAGCGGGTCGCGGCGACCTGACAGATTGCAGGCATGCGCCCCCTCCCTTTGGCGCAGCCAAAGGGAGGGTTGGGGAGGGGTAACGCTTTTAGCTTTTAGCTTTTAGCTTTTAGCTTTTAGCTTTTAGCTTTTAGCTTTTAGCTTCAGCAGCAAACCCAACCACACCCAACTCCTGCAACACCCGCAGCCGCTCGCCATCAACAGCAAGCACCTCACCCAACACCTCAGCGGTGTGCTGCCCCAGCACCGGCGCCGCCTGCTCATGACGCAAGGGCGTCGCCGAGAACTTCAGCGGGTTGCGCACCATCGCCACACTGCCGCCGCCGGCATGCGGCAATTCGATCCGCAAACCACGCGCCTGCACCTGCGGATCGGCAAACACCTGATCGATGCGATTGACCGGATTGGCCGGCACCACCGCTTTCTCCAGCGCCGCCAACCACTCAGCCGCCGGCCGCGTGCGCAACACCTGCTGCAGATGCGGCACCAACATCTCGCGGTGGGCAACCCGTGCGTTGTTGCTGGCATAGCGCGGATCGCGCGCCAGCTCCGGCTCACCGATCACCCCGCACAAGCGTGCGAACTGGCCATCGTTGCCCACCGCCAACATGAAATAGCCATCAGCGGCCGGCATCACCTGGTACGGCACGATGTTCGGATGCGCCGTGCCCTGCCGGGTCGGCACCACACCGCCGATCAGATAGTTGGAGGCCTGGTTGGCCAACCAGGCGACCTGGGTATCCAACAATGCCAGATCAATCTGCTGACCCACGCCAGTACGCTCGGCATGACGCAACGCAGCCAGGATCGCCGTCGCCGCATACATCCCGGTCATCAGATCGGTCGCCGCCACACCTACCTTTTGCGGGCCTGCACCCGGCGCGCCGTCCGGTTCGCCAGTGACGCTCATCAATCCGCCAATGGCCTGGATCGCCGCATCGTAACCAGCGCGCTGCGCATAAGGACCATCCTGGCCGTAGCCGGTGATCGAGCAATACACCAGCTTCGGGTTGATGGCCTGCACGCTGGTGTAATCCAGCCCGTACTTCTTCAGGCCGCCAACCTTGTAGTTCTCCACCAGTACGTCGCAGTGCACGACCAGCTCGCGTAGCAGCGCCTGTCCTTCGGCGGTGGTGAAATCAATCGCCACCGAGCGCTTGCCGCGGTTGGCGCACAGGTAATACGCCGACTCGCTGCTGTCATTGCCCTCGGCGTCTTTCAGATAGGGTGGCCCCCAACTGCGGGTATCGTCACCCACGCCAGGCCGCTCGACCTTGATGACATCGGCGCCGAAGTCGGCCAGCACCTGGGTGGCCCAGGGGCCGGCAAGGATGCGCGACAGGTCGAGAACACGAACACCATCGAGCAGCTTCATTGCGGCCACCAGGTCTTGCAGGCTTCCGGCAGCGCGGGCTGCCAGCCAATCGCTTGCTGGAACGCCTCCGCCAGCGCAATCAGCGTGAGTTCGTCGCCCACATTGCCGATCAGCTGCATGCCGGCGGGCAACTCTCCCGCAGTTACCGGCAGCGGTACCGACAAGGCGGGGTTGCCGGCAAGGTTGGCGTAAGCGGTGAGGTCGGCCTGACTGGCCGGCACCGGGGTGCCGAAGGCGAATGCACGCTGCGGCGCAGTCGGCATCACCAGCACGTCGCAACGCGCCAGCCACTGCTGCAGCTGCACCTGGCCACGGTCGGCCAGTTGCGAGGCGGCAGCCAGTTCGGCAGCGCTGCGGCCTTCGGCCCAGGACATCAGCTTGACCAGCAACGGCGAGAATTTGCTGCGATCACCGGCCCAGGCATCGGCGTGTTCGACCAGCAGTTCGGCTTCGCTCATCAGCAGGCCGGCGCGACGTGCGCGGGCCGAGGCAAATGCCGGCGCCGCCAACGGCTTCAGTTGATGGCCCAGGCCAACCAGCACGCGCAGCCCATCCTCGAATGCGGCCTGCACGTCGGGCGCGACATCGGTTGCGTCGAACAGGTCCACTACGCCGATACGCAGTCCCTGCACATCTGGCGCTGCGTATTGGATGAAGCGCGACTGCGCGCTGTCCGGATCGAACCCGGACATCAGCTGCAGCAATAGACGCAGGTCACGCGCCGAACGCGTCAACGGGCCGATGTGATCCAGCCGCCGGCACAGGGCCACCGTGCCGCGCGTGCTGATCGCGCCCCAACTGGGCTTGAGCCCGACCACGCCGCAATAGCTTGCCGGGATGCGCACCGAACCCATGGTGTCGGTGCCCAGCGCCGCTGCGCACAAGCCCGCCGCAACCGCTGCACCGCTGCCGCCACTGGAACCGCCCGGCGTATGACCGTGCCTGTGCGGGTTGTGACAGGCACCGTAGAACGGGTTGTCGTTGTCGGCGCCCATCGCCGCTTCATGCATGTTGAGCTTGCCGACAATCACCGCACCCGCCGCCCGCAATGCCGCCACGGCAGGATTGTCGGTGACAGCCGGGGCACTGTGCCGACGGGTTTCCATGCCGGCGGTGGTGACCATGCCGGCCACATCGATATTGTCCTTGACCGCGATCGGCAGGCCTTCCAACGGACGCGCCAGGCCACGTTGGCGACGTTGCTGGGACTGCGCGGCCGCAGCCAATGCGCCTTCCGCATCGATGTGGATATAGCTGTTGATCTGCGCCTGGCTGGCGGCAATGGCCGCCAGCTGCTGCTCGATCAGCTGCGTGCAGCTGATTTCGCCGGCCGCCAGCAAGGCTGCCTGTGCCGTCATGTCCATGCTCAACAACTGCGCATCGGCCTTGCTCACGCGGTCTTCCTCAAGCGAAACGTTTATCGATCAGGCGTACCGGCTTCTGCCGTACCTCGATACCGGTCAACGCCGCCAGCTCACCCGGCGCCGCCAGCACGATGCTCATTTCAACACCGAGGCGCTGGCGCAGCAACGCAGCGAACTCCGCGGCCAGCTGTGCGTCATCCAGCGCGCCTCGGGTTTCGACGTGCACGGCCAGATCATCGCGGCCGCCTTCGTCGCGGCTGGCGACACAGATGAACTCACCGGCGAACGCGGCGTGTTCTTCCAGTACCGGCGCCATCGCCTGCGGGAATACGTTGATGCCGCGGATCTTGACCATGTTGTCGCTGCGGCCGAGGAAACCCTCGATGCGGCGCAGGTTCATGCCCAGCGACGACGGCGTGGTCAGCACGCGGGTCACGTCGTGGGTGTTGAAGCGGATGATCGGGTAGATGTCGTCCTTGTACAGGCAGGTGACCACCATGTCGCCGGTGTCACCGTCAGCCACCGGCGTACCGCTGTCGACGTCGAGGATTTCGACGTACTGCGCGTCTTCCATCAGGTACAGGCCATCCTGATCCGGGCCCTGCCCGGCAATCGCGCCGGTGTCGCCCACGCCATACCAGTCGTACAGTTCGACACCGCCCCAGGCCGCCGACAGCGACTCGCGCGATTCACGACCGAGGTGGCCGCAGATCATCCGCACCGGGATGTCCTTGCCCGGCACCAGACCGTTCTCGCGGGCCACGTCGGCCAGCTTCTTGATGTAGTCGGCGAAGCCAACAATCACATTGGCGCCCATGTTCTTCATCAGCTGCACCTGCTGCGCCGAGCGCATCTCGATGCCGGTGCCGGCCGAGCAGAACAGCGCCTGCGTGTAGTGCGTCACCGCCTCGCGCACGTAGTGGCCGCCGTTGATCATGCCGTGGCCGTAGACCGAGTGCACCACGTCACCGGGCTGCATGCCCTGCCAGCGGTACAGGCGCGCCAGCAGCAGGCTCTGCACTTCGCGCGAATGCGGCGAGAACACCAGCGGCTGCGGGCGGCCGGTGGTACCGGAGGTGGTGTGGAACACCAGCGGCTTGTTGCCGGCTTCGGTGCCGTCCTGCCAGCCGTGGAAATCACCCAGCGGCGGATTGGCTTCCACCGACGCCATGATTTCGTGCTTGCCGAATACCGGCAGCTTGGTGATGTCATCCAGGCTCTGGATGTCTTCAGGCTTGATGCCTGCATTGCCCCACAGGCGCTGGTAGAACGGGATCTGCCAGGCGCGGGCCACGCAACGCAGGAACATCGCGTTCTGCTCGGCACGCAGTTCCTCGCGGCTGATGTTTTTGAACTTGTCGGTGAAAGCCTGGTCCAGCGGGAACTGCTTGAGCAGCTCCTTGACATCGAACGACTCGAAATAGGTGGCGTAGGTCATGGGGTCTCGACAATCAGCAGGTCGACCAGCTGCCTGACATCGTCGATGTCCTGCAGATGGTCGAAGTGGGAGATCAGGGCATTGCGGTGGCCGGCATCGAACGGACGCGCGGCGTGGTCAAGGCAGTGGTGGAACTTTTCCAGTTGCTGGGCGCGCGACAGCGGCCGTTGCGGCGAGCCGATGGCGGCATCCCGGTGGTTGTGCAACACCTGGCCATCACGCAGGGTCACCGTGATCGACTGCGGCACCAGTGCATTGGGGTCTTCGCAGTCATTCGGCATCAGGCTGACCTGCGTGGCGAACGCCGCCAGCCGTGCGTCGGCCAACTTCTCCCGCGCATACGCCGACAGGCCGACCTTGCCATCCAGCAAGACGGTGCCAAGCAGGAATGGCAGGCAGAGTCGTGCGTAGCTCGTCTCCATCGCGGGCTGATAGCTGCGGCCGACCAGCCGGCGCACCAGCGGCGGTGCCTGCAATTCGATGCGGGCAACATTGTCCAGATTCAGGCCGTGCTGCTGGCGCAGCTCCATCAGCATGTCCTGCGCGGCATGCGCGGCGCCGCCGGTCGGGAACACCTTGTGGCTGACAGTGAGGATCTGCGCTTCGCGTGTGGCCAGTTTCTGCAGCGCCGGGCCGACATCGAACTCGCCTTCAATCAACGGCAAATAACCGAACGGACCTTCCAGCATCTCGCGCGGCGCCGGGAAGCCATTGCGCGCCAGCTCCCAGCAGCTCAAGGCGGCGCGCGCGTTCAATGCGACCTGCAAGGCCAGGGTCGGCGATCCTTCCACATGTGCCTGCATGGTGCCGGACAGATGGCTGTAGGTCAGGCCGAGCGCGCGTCGCAGGAGCTCCTCATCGGCGCCGTGCAGGTGGGCGATACCCGCTGCCGCACCCAGTGCGCCGCACATCGACGGGCGGAAGAAACGCATCGGTGCCCGGCCGCTGATGCCGATCAAGGTAGCTACATCGACCGCAACATTGAGCGCTGCGATCAAGGCCTTGCCATCGACCGCCACAGCATCAGCATTCGCTCGTTGCTCGGCGGCGGCAAACAGCGCCGACTGGATCACCGCCAGTGGATGCACTACCGCCGGCATATGCACGCAATCAAATTCCTGGCTGTGTATCTGGTAGCCATTGACCATCGCGGTGCTCGCTGCAGGCATGGCTTCACCGGTCACCCAGACCCGCGCGGCATTGCCGCTGCCGAAGCTCGCGGCAGTGCGTCGAACAGTTTGGGTCAGTGGCACCTGCGGACCGGAGCCGGAGATGCCCACCGCCACCGAATCCATCACGAAGACCCGCGTTGCCGCCACCGCTTCCGGTGACAGGTCGTCAAAACGCAGCGTGCTTGCATGCTGCAACAATGCTTCAGTCAATCGCATCAGGCCACCCGCGCCAACATGGCGTTCAAGGCATCCAGACTGCCGCCTTCGGCCAGCGCCTGCACCTGCCCAAAGAGGGGTTGCGCCAGGCCCGCGGATACGCCACCCCATTGTGCCAAGGCCAGCGCCTTGGCCAGCACATCCTCGGCCGACATCGGGCATTCCGGGTCGCCCCAGGCATCGACGCGCTCGGCCTGCACGCTGCGGCCATCGGCCAGCCAAAGCTGCACGTTGGCGCCGTAGTGCGCGGGGAACCGCTCGCTGCAGGCCGCATCGGCGACCAGCGCGATGCGCTGCCGCCACGGCGCCAGCTCGGCATCGCTACAGGCTTCGGCGGTGTAGTGCTCCAGTTGCGGCCGACCATTGACCAGGATCGAGGCCAGCGCGTGCTGCAGGCTGAACTTGGCCTCCAGCTCGGTCTGCGGCTGGGCGCGGTCGCAGAAGCGCAAGGCCTCGGCATAAGTGCGTACTTCGATGCGTTCAATCTGCGCAATGTCTGCTACATCGAGCTGCGCCATCGCTTCCAGCATCGCATCGATCGCCGGATGTGCATGCCGGCAGGCCGGCCACGGCTTCAGGCTGGTGCTGTGGATCAGCCAGTTGTCCTCATCGGCAACCACCAGTTCCGGCACGGCGTCCGGCGCGGTAGCGGCAAACAGCCCCTGCTCGCCTTCCAGTATCCTGCGCGGCCCACGCATGCCAGCCAGCGCCAATTGTGCCGCCAGCCAGCCACTGCGTGCGGCCTCTGCGTTATGCAATGACTTGGTCGGCACCGGCTCGTGGCGCATCTGCCACAGCCCGCCGGTGCGACTGCCGGCATTGCCCAGCGCGTCGGCCAGCGATTCTTGTGGCAGGCGCAGTATTGATGCTGCCGCTGTGGCGGCACCAAAGGCGCCAGCAGTCGAGGTAGGATGCCAGTAACGGTAATGCGCCTTGCCCAACGCACGGCCGACGCGGATCGTGGCCTCATAGCCACGCACGATGGCATCGAGCAGCGCCGTCGCATCCGCGCCTTCGGCCTGCGCCGCAGCAAGTGCAACCGGGATCACTACCGGGCCAGGATGCAGGATGGCCCCCCGATGCACATCGTCCATTTCCAGCACATTGCCGAGTGCGGCATTCAGCAGCAGGGCGTCGGCGGCAGTTCGCCGGCCCGCCCCCAGAGCAACCACATTGCCACTGGCCTGCGCCTGCACCACCGCGCGCAGCTGGTTTGCAAGCGGGTAGCGCAAGGCAGCCAAGGCGCAGCCCAGCCAATCGACCAGCAACAACGCGGCGCGTTGCCTGGCGGCGGCATCCACCGGCCGTTGCAGGCGCCGGGCAAGCTGTTCGGTAAGGCTGGCAGCAGGCGTGGTCATCGCGCGATGAGGTCTCGGTGCAGGCCCGCAACAGCGGGTTTGGGTGGTGGGAACGGCAACCGCGTGAAAGGAGCATAACCGACTTTGTCCGGACATATCATATGATCCGTCTCCCGAACGCTGCAATCCGCCCCATGCCCCGAATTCTGGATGTCGACACTTTCTTTGATTACCTCGCGCAAGGACCCGAAGTCTTCGCGCCCGGCTGTGCCGGCCATTCCTTGCTGTTCGAACACTGGCTGCGCAGCGGTAGCGAGCGCTGCGGCGGGCTGCGCTTCACCGGCGTGCACATCCCCACGGTCAATACCTTCGACTTTGCCGGCCTGCACGCACAGGCACGCCAGCGCACGATCTTCCTCAGCGGCGATCTGCGCAGCTCGTGGCTGGATGGCCGCGTCGACTACCTGCCGATGACCTATACCGCCACCTGGCGCTGGCTGCGCGAAAGCGTGGCCTTTGACACCGTCCTCGTGCAGGTGGCCCCGCCGGACGAGGATGGCAACTGTTCGCTGGGCATTGCCTGCGACTTCACCCCCGCGGTATGGCCGCGCGCCACCCGCATCCTGGCGCATATCAACCCGCGCATGCCGCGCACGCGCGGGCCGTCGATCCCGTTGGCGCGGTTTACCGCCGCCATCGAGCAGGATGCGCCGTTGCTGGCCATTCCCGATCCGCCTGCCGATGCCGCGATGGACGCGGTCGCCGCGCAGGTCGCCACCCTGGTGGAAGACGGCGCGACCCTGCAGCTCGGCCTGGGCCGCCTGCAATCAGCGGTGCTGCGCGCGGTGCGCGAGCGCCGCAATCTGCGCATCCACAGCGGCATGGTCTCGGACGGGCTGCTGGGCCTGCTCGAATCCGGTGCGCTGTCGGCGGCACCGGATGCAATGGTGGCCGGCGTCGCGCTGGGCACACAGGCGCTGTACGACATCGCCCCGCGCAGCATCAGCTTCCGCGAGGTTGGCCATACCCACGACCACAACGTACTGGGTGGTATCCCACGCCTGACCGCCATCAACAGCGCGTTGTCAGTGGATCTGCTGGGCCAGGTGAACGGCGAATTCCTGTCTGGACGCCAACTGAGTGGTGTGGGTGGCCTGCCCGATTTCCTGCAAGGCGCTCGCCAATCGAGTGCCGGTCGCGGCATCATTGCACTCCCTGCCAGTACCCCGAAGGGCGAAAGCAGGATCGTGCCGATGCTCCCCGCCGGTCCCGTAAGCCTTGCCCGCGTAGATGCCGACTGCATCGTCAGCGAACATGGCGTAGCCGATCTACGCCATCTCGATGTCCATGCACGGGCCCAGGCCCTGATCGCCATCGCCGCACCCGAACACCGTGAACCCCTGCAGCGCAGCTGGCAGGAACTCTCGCTCAGACTTTGAACAAGGATCTGTACATATGACTGGTACGCGACGCAGCAAGCCCCGCTATGCCGAACTGGGCGACTTATTGCAGGCGGCAATCGAGAAGGGCGAGTACGCCGTTGGTACCTTGCTACCCACCGAGCTGGAGTTGTGCGAACGCTTCAGCGTCAGCCGCCACACCGCACGCGCAGCCTTGGCGCAACTGATCAGCGCCGGCCTGGTGCAGCGCCGGCCCGGCGCTGGCACGCGGGTGATCGCGCAGAACTCGGCGATGCGCTACGAGCATGAGATAGACACCGTTGATCTGCTGATGCAGTACGGCAACAGTACCCGCCTGCAGGTGCTGGAAGCCGAGCGCAAACTGGCCGACCCTGCGATGGCGCAGCGCCTGGACATCCACGAAGGCAAGGAATACCTGCGCCTGCACTGCCTGCGCCTGGAAGAACAGACCCGCGAGCCGATCGCCGTCACCGAGATGCTGATCCCGGTGCGCACCGGGGTGCCGACCGAGAAACTGCTGGAAGTGGCCGGCGCCGCGCGGGCGCTGGCCAAGTTCCTCGACCCGACCAAGCTGTCGCGGGTGGAGCAGGTATTCGATGCAGCCTCGTTTGAAGCGGCTGATGCCAAGCTGCTGGACATCAAGAAGAGCGAGCCGGCAATGCGCGTGCAGCGCCGTTACCGCGATGCCAATGGCCGCCTGCTGCTGATCGCGACCAGCCTGCACCCGCCGGGCCGGTTTGCGTACTCGATGGTGCTTTCGCGCAATCACCGCTGATCGAAGCCACCCGTATTTGCGCCACCCGAGACCCGATGTCAGATCCCTGGCATCGGGTTTCTTTTAGGTCCCGCCAAGGAAGTAGCCCGGGTAAGCGCAGGGCCCCCCGGGGATTGGGGTCCCCGGGATATTTCCCCCCCCGGAGAAAACCCCCCGGGGCGGGGGGGGCCATACCGGGGCTACGCGGTCTAGGCCCCCCCCAATTCACTGCGTTCCGGCCCCCAATGCCGCCCCGCCGACCCTGTTTCACAGCGGCAGCTTGACACTCCAAAGCCAAGAACTGACGCTTACGCCATGAGTATCGACCTAACCCCCCTTGATCTTCGAGAGCTGAACACTCTCATCCGCGCCGCACAGGACAGGCACAAAGCGCTCACCCAACGTCAACCTGCGGAAAAGGTCAGGCGCAAACTCACCGCATTGGCCAAGCAGACCGGCTATACGATCGAAGAGCTGTTCGGCCCGGGGGCCGATGCCGCGGCCGTGAAGAGCAAGCCAGCCCGGCGCAAGGGGCCAAAGGTCAAGCCCAAGTACCGCGACCCGGAAAACCGTTGGAACACCTGGACCGGCCGCGGCAAGATGCCGCTCTGGCTGGCCTCCAAGATCCGCTTCGGGCAGACCACCACCGATTTCCTGATCCCCGGCGTGGCAAAGCTCACCCCGAAGGAAACGGTGCTGACCGGCAAGCGCAAGCTGTTCAAGCAGGGCTGAAGGCGGCGGACCAGCGATTGATGCCGCTCTTGTAGGAGCGGCGTCAGCCGCGAAGCTGGTGGAAATTGAACTGCGGCGTTGCATGGCTCCCGGCTACGACTGGCTGGTTTGCTTCGCGGCTCCTGCGGCAACGCTTGTAACGCTCCTGCCGAGCATGGCTCGGCACTACATTGCAGCTTTGCTTGTAAAGCCTCTGCCGAGCATGGCTCGGCACTACAGGCTTGTGCTGCGCCTGCAAATGGCTGGCGATGCACGCTTTTGCCCCCTCCCTTTGCCGCAGGCAAGGCGAGGGTTGGGGAGGGGTGCTGTTCGCGGTTGATCTTCGGTTGATGCATCGTCAGCCTCGCGGCTTACGCAGCTCCTGCAACATTGCTTGTAAAGCCCCTGCCGAGCACGGCTCGGCACTGCACCCCCTCCCTTTGCCGCAGGCAAGGGGAGGGTTGGGGAGGGGTGCTGTTCGCGGTTGATCTTCGGTTGATGCATCGTCAGCCTCGCGGCTTACGCAGCTCCTGCAACATTGCTTGTAAAGCCCCTTCCGAGCATGGCTCGGCACTACAGCTGGGGCATTGCTTGTAATGCCTCTTGCCGAGCATGGCTCGGCACTACAGCTGGGGCATTGCTTGTAATGCCTCTTGCCGAGCATGGCTCGGCACTACAGTTGCGGCATTGCTTGTAATGCCGCTTGCCGAGCATGGCTCGGCACTACGGGTTCATGCCGCGCTGCTTGAATCCGGGGTGTCGACCAGTTGGTTGATGCGGCGCAGGGCGCTTTGCAGTTGGCGTCGGTTGCTTGCCTGCCCCAATGACAGCCTGAAGCCTCGGCTGCGCTGTGCGCCGTCCGGCCTGAATGCCGATGAAGGCGATATAGCCAGACCCTGCAGCTGGGCGGCACGCACAAAACCTGCATCGGTCCAAGGTTCGGGTACGCTGCACCAGGCATGTAACCCGGCTGCCTGCACCTTCAACGAAGGCACCAGCAGATGAGCGGCCAGCGCGGTGCGTTCGTGTGCTTCATCCAACACCTGATTCAACAATGCAGTCGCCGAACCATCCAACAGCAGCTGGCTTACCAGCGCCATCACCAACGGGTGGCCCATCAAACAGATCGAACGCAACGCCGTCGCCAGCGCTTCGGCATGCTGCTCCGATGGACAGCGAACGAACGCAGTGCGCAGACCCGGGCTGATCGCCTTCGACAAGGTTGATACGTAGTACACATGCGCCGGTGCCAGCGTCGCAATCGGCGCTGGCTTTTCCACAGCGTGATGCCAGTAAGGATCATCCTCGATGGCCAGCAGATCCAGCCGCTGCAGCACACGTGCCAGCTCAACCCGTCGCTGCGAGGGAATCGTCAACGCCGTCGGGTTGTTGCAGGTGGGATTGAGGTAAACCACGCGCGCCCCGCTCTGCCGCGACGCACGCTCAAGCGCGTCCGGGCACATCCCCTCCGCATCGCCATCGACCGGCAGCAAGCGTCGTCCCAAGGATCGTGCCGCCTGCAGCAGGCCCGGATACACCAGGTGATCGCAGAGAATCACCTCGCCTTCCTGGGTCTGGCTTATCAGGATCGAGGCCAGCGCCGACTGCGCGCCCTCCGCCACCACCAACGCCGTATCGGCAATATCGCCAAGCATCGGCTGCAGCCAACTTATCGCTGCATGTCTGTCAGTCGGGCTGCCGCCAGCGAGGTGATACGTCATCAGGTTGGGCGCATTGCTGCGTGCGAGCACGGCAGCAGCGCCACGTCGCAAGGCATCGTTCAAAGCCAAGGCATCCGGTACCGGTGGCACGTTCATGCTCAGGTCCACCGGTTGCCCGAAGGCGGCTTTCGGCGGTGCGATGAAACTGCCCTGCGGACCGCGCGCTTCGATCAGTCCGCGTCTGCGTGCTTCATGGAAGGCGCGCGTCACCGTGGTCAGGTCGATGCCGAGCTGCTTGGCCAAGGCGCGCTGCGACGGCAGGCGATGGCCGGGCACCAGCTCGCCGGTGTTCATGCTGCGCTCGATGCTGTTGACGATGCGCAGGTAGATCGGGCCGTTGCTGCGCAGCGCGCTGTCCATCCAGTTCATCGCCAAACCCCATATTTAACGGCAAAAACTGCGACATCCTGTCGCACCATGTATGGACGATGTAGCCACGTATTGTCTGCATCAGCGGCGGGTGCCTGCTCACAACCATCGGTCGGTTGGAGCGGGTACCCGCTGTGTTTTGTGCGCGGACAGAACGTCCACGCACGCTGGCATGCATGCGGATTCATCAGCAGCGGATCAAGGTTTGCTTTGCCAAGGGCAGTAACAACCCACCGCCAGCAGTCCACGCGGGCGCACGGTCTGTCCATCAACCAGCTTGTCGAGAATCGGCTCGACAAAACTATTGGCCGAGTTGCAGACCATGCCAATGCTGTACGGACCGGCGTAGGCCAGATGCCCTGCCCTGTCCCAGATCGCAACCGCAGGGCTGGCCGGGATATGTTCGGCACCTTCGATCGTCGCCAGTTCCGTCAAACGACCACGCAGATACTCGGGCAACTCGCCTGTGGTGCCCGGGCGGCGCACCGCGTAGAAATCGATGTTGGCGCGGCGGTACATGCTGATCAGATAGCTCAGGTGCGCCCCGGTTTCGCGGTTGCAGACCTTGCAGGCCGGGTCCCAGAAATGCACAACGCGGATACGTCCGTTGGCACCGGCCAGTTCCGGCGGCAGCTTGAGTTGGGTGTCGTCGAAGACGATGGCCTGCTCGGCGAAAGTGGCCTGCTCGCTGAGGCCGAAGTACTGCCACAGCGCTGTCGCGATACCGGCCATCAGCACACAGCCCGCCGCGATCCACAGCCGCATCCCACGCCGGCGCGGCGATGCGCCGTTGTGCGGGCTCACGAGGCGGCGTCCGCGCCGAACTTGTGCTCGTACTGTTCCAGCATCTCGGCGCAGGAATCTGCCTGGGCGCGGCGGTAGATCTCGGTGCGCTCCGGCGCGCGGCTGCGCTGCAGGCACTGCTCGATAGCCGCGCGCTCACTGGCCTGCACGTCGGCGGTCTGCGGCCGCGAGCAGACATAGACCAGCGACGCCAGCGCCAGCACCACGAAACCGGCGCAGCCCAGCATCACCAGATGAAATTTCAGCTTGTCCCGACGCACAGCAGCTACCCGCATATCCATACAAGATATGCAATGTATCACTTTTGTATGGATATGACCGGAGGCCAGTTAAACGATAGCCTGCGTCCGCGTCTCAGGCGCAGCCGAGATGACCTCGGTGAGCTTGGTCAATGCCGCCGCCAGACTGTGCTGGTCCACCGCTCCGCCCAAGGACAGGCGGATGGCATTGCCGGCCTGCTCCTCGATGCTGAAAGCCTCCGAGCTGGCGATGCCCAGGCCCTGCGCCTGCGCGGCCTGGATCAGCCGGTACTGGTCCAGCCGTGGCGGCAACGGCAGCCACACATGCAGGCCGGACGGGTGCGCCTGATAGGGCTTGGGCAGGATGCGCGCGGCGATCTGCTGGCGTTGGCGCAGCTCCTGCTGGAAGCGGCGCACCATCTCATCAGCCTGGCCGCTGCGGATCCAATGCGAGGCCACCGCCACCATCGACTGGGTCGGCATCAGCGCGATCGAGCGCAAGGCGTCCAGCAGCGGCTCCATCGGCTCGCCCGGCGGCACCACCAGATAGGCGGTGCGCAGGCCCGGCGCCAGGCACTTGGACAGGGTGGAAACGTAGTAGACCGGCGCGTCCGGGTGGCTATCCACCGCCAGCGGCGGCGCTGCATCGGCGGCCAGCAGCCAATATGGATCGTCCTCCACCACCGCCACGCCATGGCGGCGGGCAATCGCCAGGATGGCGGCACGGCGGGCCTGCGACATGGTCGCGGCGGTCGGGTTCTGGATGGTCGGGATCAGGTAGATCAGGGCCGGCTTGCGCTGCTGGCAGGCTGCTTCCAAGGCGTCAGGCAGCATGCCTTCGGCGTCCATGGCGATGGGGACGATGCCCCGCTGCAGTACGCGGGCGGCGGCCAGCAGGCCCGGATAGGTGAGCTGTTCGGCGGCGATCAGGTCACCCGGCTGGGTCTTGGCCAGCACGATGGCGCATAGCGCGGCCTGCGCGCCGGGGCAGATCACCACCCGCTCGGCGGAGACGTTGCCCAGGATCGGCGCCAGCCACTGCACGGCGGCCGCGCGGTCATCGCGGGAGCCGGCGCCGACGTGGTAACTCATCAACTCACCCTGCCCCAGCTGCTGGCTGAGCTGCTGGAAGCCGCGCTCCATGCTCTGCGCGAACGGGCTGCTGCCCAGCAGCGGCGGGATGTTCATGCTCAGGTCCACCGAGGTGGCGCTGTTGCCGGCCGACATGGCGATGAATGTGCCGCCGGCGCCCTGCGCGTCGAGCAGGTCAGACTGGCGCAGCTCGGCGTAGGCACGAGTGACCGTGGTCAGGTCCACGCCCATCAGCTGGGCCAGGTCGCGTTGCGGCGGCAGGCGGTCACCGGGTTGCAGCACGCCATCGTCCACGGCATCGCGTACCTGCTGGGCAATCTGCAGGTAGAGCGGACCGCTGCCCTCGGCGAAGGGACGGACCCAGGTCCGGTTGGGCTTTTTCAGGCGTCGGCCTGCGGCTGGCTGCTGCATCGGGTGAACCTTCCCTGCTTTGTACGTGCACCAACCCATACAATGTTGTATCTTGTATGGACTTGACTGGATCAGCAATCCTTTTGTAGGCACCGCCGTACGGACAGTGTAGCCGCTCCCGGCCTATGCGCCGGGCATCGGCGGTCCCCGCTCAAGAGCTCCTTCAACAGGGTCGACCTTCAATGAATATCTGCTGGAAACGCATCCGCCCAGCGCTGGCCGCTTTGGCATGCGTGGGCCTGTCTGGCTGCAACTGGGTACTACTGGACTCCAAGGGCGACGTGGGCATTGCCCAGCGCGACCTGATCCTGATCTGCATCGCCTTGATGCTGATCGTGGTGATACCGGCCATCGTGCTGACCTTCGTCTTTGCCTGGCGCTACCGCTCCGGCAATACCAAGGCCAAGTACATGCCCGATTGGGCGCACTCGACCAAGGTGGAAATCGTGGTCTGGGGCGTGCCCCTGATCATCGTCGCCGTGCTGGCCGTGATCGTGTGGAAATCCACCCACGCGCTTGACCCTTACAAGCCGCTGGATATTCCCGGCGAGCCGCTGCATGTGGAAGTGATCGCCACCGACTGGAAGTGGGTGTTCGTCTACCCGGACCTGGGCATCGCCACGGTCAACCAGCTCAACTTCCCGGCCGGGCAACAGCTGGCCTTCGACATCACCTCCAACTCGACGATGAATACCTTCTTCATCCCGCAGCTGGGTGGGCAGATCTATGCGATGGCCGGCATGCGCACGCAGCTGCATCTGGTGGCCAACGAGCAGGGCAAGTTCGACGGCATGTCGGGCAATTACAGCGGCCATGGCTTCTCCAACATGAAGTTTGTCGCCACCGCGATGAGCCAGCCGCAGTTCGATGACTGGGTTGCGCAGGTGCGGCAGTCGCCGGATCAACTGAGCTTCGACGAATTCAAGCGTCTGGCCGCGCCCACCCGCAAGGAACCGGTGCGCCACTTCGCCAGCGTCGAGCCGCTGCTGTTCAAGAAGGTCATCGACCAGTTCATCGGTGTGGGTGAGAACACCGCGGCCACGTCCGGCCACAACGCAGCTTCCAAGGCCTCCCAGGAGTAATGAGCATGTTCGGTAAGTTGACGTGGGACGCCGTGCCGTTGCACGACCCGATCGTCGTTGTGACATTGGCGGGCATGGTGCTTGGCGGCATCGCATTGCTCGCCGCCGTCACCTATTTCAAGTTGTGGGGCGTGCTGTGGCGCGACTGGTTCACCACCGTGGACCACAAGAAGATCGGCATCATGTACATCGTGGTGGCGCTGGTGATGCTGGTGCGCGGCTTTGCCGATGCACTGATGATGCGCGCGCAGCTGGCCGCGGCCGGTCCCGGCAGTGATGGTTTCCTGCCACCGGAACACTACGACCAGATCTTCACCGCGCATGGCGTGATCATGATCTTCTTCGTGGCCACACCGTTCGTGGTTGGCCTGATGAACATCGTGGTGCCGCTGCAGATCGGCGCGCGCGACATGGCCTTCCCCTTCCTCAATGCCTTCAGCTTCTGGATCTTCGTGGTCGGCGCTGCGCTGATGATGATCTCGCTGGGCCTTGGCGAGTTCGCGATGACCGGCTGGGTGGCGTACCCGCCGTTGTCCGGCATCGAGTTCAGTCCAGGGGTAGGTGTTGATTACTACATCTGGGCGTTGCAGGCCTCCGGTGTCGGCACACTGCTGACCGGCGTCAACCTGTTCATCACCATCCTGCGCATGCGTGCGCCGGGCATGACCTTGATGAAGATGCCGGTGTTCACCTGGACCGTGCTGGTCACCAGCGTCATCATCATTGCCGCGTTCCCGATCCTGACCGTCGCCCTCGGCGCGCTCACCCTGGACCGCTACCTGGACTTCAACTTCTACACCAATGACCTGGGTGGCAACCCGATGATGTACGTCAACCTGGTGTGGGCCTGGGGCCACCCGGAGGTGTACATCCTGGTATTGCCGGCGTTCGGCATCTTCTCCGAGATCACCGCCACGTTCTCGCGCAAGAAGCTGTTCGGCTACAAGTCGATGGTGGGTGCAACGCTGGCGATCGGCATCCTGTCGTTCGTGGTGTGGCTGCACCACTTCTTCACCATGGGCTCCGGTGCCAGCGTCAATGCCTTCTTCGGCATCATGACGATGATCATCGCGATCCCGACCGGCGTGAAAATCTTCACCTGGTTGTTCACCATGTATGGCGGCCGCGTCGAGTTCAGCGTGCCGATGCTGTGGACCATCGCCTTCCTGGTCACCTTCACCATCGGCGGCATGACCGGCGTGCTGCTGGCCATCCCGGGCGCGGACTTCCTGCTGCACAACAGCCTGTTCCTGGTGGCCCACTTCCACAACACCATCATCGGTGGCGCGCTGTTCGGCTACCTGGCCGGCTTCGTCTACTGGTTCCCGAAGGTGTTCGGCTTCACCCTCAACGAGCGCCTGGGCAAGTGGTCGTTCGCCTGCTGGATCATCGGCTTCTACCTGGCCTTCATGCCGCTGTACATGCTCGGCTTCATGGGCATGACCCGGCGCATGAACCAGTACGACAACCCGGCGTGGACGCCCTACCTGATTGCCGCCTTCGTCGGCGCGCTGTTCGTGTTCGCAGGCATCGTGCTGATGCTGGTGCAGATCTACGTCAGCATCCGCGACCGCAAGCAGAACCAGGACATCACCGGCGACCCGTGGAATGCACGCACGCTGGAATGGCAGACGCCTTCGCCGCCGCCGTTCTACAACTTCGCCGTGGTGCCCAAGGCCGACACCCTGGACGCCTTCCACGAAGCCAAGAAGCAAGGCCTCCCCAAGCCGCCCAAGCACTACGCACCGATCCACATGCCGCGTAACACCGGCGTGCCGCTGATCCTCAACATCTGGATCCTGGCGCTGTGCTTCGCCTTGATCTGGCACATCTGGTGGCTGGCCGGTGCGAGCTTCGTGGCGATGATCGTCACCTTGATCGTGCGCTCCTACGACGAGGACGTGGATTACTACGTCAGCGCCGAAGAAGTGGCCGCCATCGAGAACCAACACCAGAACAAGCTCAAGCAGCACAGGGTGATTGCATGAACATCATGTCCAACGTCGCCGTAGACAACGCACAGGTGGCCGAGCACAGCCATGACGACCATGGCCACGACCAGGGCGGCATGAAGGTCTTCGGCATGTGGGTCTACCTCATGTCCGACCTGGTGCTGTTCGGCTCGCTGTTCGCCTCCTACGCGGTTCTCAGCAACGCGTATGCAGGCGGCCCGACCGGTGCCGAGCTGTTCTCGCTGCCGTTCGTGCTGGTGGAGACCTTCCTGCTGCTGGTATCCAGCATCACCTATGGCCAGGCCGTGCTGGCGATGCACCGCCAGGACAAGCGGGCCGTGCTGACCTGGCTGGGCGTGACCTTCGCACTCGGTGCCGGCTTCATCGGCATGGAAGTGTATGAGTTCAACCACCTCATCCACATTGGCGCCGGCCCCACCACCAGCGCCTACCTGTCCGCGTTCTTCGCGCTGGTTGGCACGCACGGCCTGCACGTGGCCAGCGGCCTGATCTGGATGGCGGTGGTGATGCACCAGGTGAAGCGTCGGGGGCTCACCCCGACCAACGTCACCCGCATCTCCTGCCTGAGCCTGTTCTGGCACTTCCTGGATCTGGTCTGGATCTGCGTCTTCACCTTTGTCTATCTGATTGGAGTGTTCTGAACATGTCCGACAACGACACCTCCCGCGCCGGCAGCGGACATGGCTCCACCAAGTCCTACCTGATCGGCTTCGTGATCTGCGCCGTGCTCACCGTCATCCCCTTCCTGCTGGTGATGAACCCGACGCTGTCGCGGCCATTGACGATGGCCCTGCTGGTCGGCTTTGCCGTCGTGCAGATCATCGTGCAGCTGATGTACTTCCTGCACATGAACCGCTCCTCGGAGGGCGGCTGGAACCTGGCCAGTTTTGTTTTCACCCTGGTCATTCTTTTCATCGTGGTAGCGCTCTCCATCTGGATCATCTGGAGCATGCACTTCCACATGATGGTCAACTGACGCACGCAACGGGCCGGCACACCATGCCGGCCCGTCGCATGCAGTTCGGCTGTCCGTCCTTCAGCGACCATAGCCATGTCCCGCACCAACACCCCCGCCACCGGCCTCGCCGCACTGGCCCGCAAACTGCACCTGTCCACCATCGCGATAAGCGCCGCCACCCTGCTGCTGGTCGCCTGTGCCGCAAAGCCCAAGGTGGATTTCTACGGCAAGGACATCGCCTGCGAAGCACTCGGCCAGCAATGGACAATGCCCGACAGCACAGGCGTAAACCGCAGCCCGGCCGATCTCAACGGCAAAGTGACGTATCTCTTCTTCGGCTTCACCAGCTGCCCAGACGTCTGCCCCACCACCATGGTGGAGTTGAACCGCGTAAAGCACCTGATGGGCTCGGACGCCGACAAACTGCAGGTGATCTTCGTCACCGTGGACCCGGCACGCGACACGCCAGCTGTTGCCGAGACTTATGTAAGAGCGTTTGACCCAACTGCGACTGCGCTGGTTGGTGACGATGCGCAACTGGCCGCAATGGCAGCATCGTTCAAAGCCTTCTACGACCGCGAAGAAGGCAAGCACCCCGGCGCCTACTCGATGAGCCACACCGCAGGCGGCTACGTATTCGATCGCCAAGGACGGCTGCGTTTGTTCGCGCCATACGGCATGCCAGTAGAGCAGCTGTTTTCAGATGTGCAGCGACTAACGCTGGAGCCAACACGCCCAAACCCAGCAATCTGTGACGCAACCGGATAGCCCCGAACCCAAGCGATCCAAGCCCCTCTCCCGCCCGCGGGAGAGGGGTTGGGGTGAGGGCAGAACAAAACCACCAACCCCAAACCTCCAACACCCCAACCAAACTCAGCAGCAAGACCCAACCAACTCACCGCTCAACACACCTACCACCAACCTCCCCCCCAGCAACAAACACCCCAACCGCCTCAACAAAACACCCTGGCGCAAAGTAAGCCAACAAATGCGCCCCACCCTCCACCGTACTAAAGCTCACCTTCCCAGCCTTCCCAAGCACAGCCGCATGCTCCACCGCCCCCGCATACGCCGTATTCGGATCCAGGGTCCCATGCACAACCAAAGTCATCGGTAGCACCCCAGGCGACTTCCCAAACCAAGCATCCTTCGCATAAGCAGGCACAGGCGCCCCCACCAGAAACCCCGGGATCGCGCTGACAAACAAAGCCCCAGCAGCCTCCTGCTCCACCAACTCGCGCGTAAGCCCCGGCCGCGCGTTGTTCTCCGACGCCGAGATCAACATCACCAGCGGCAACGAAGGCTGGTTGTTACCGCCCTGCCCCATCCGCGCCATCGCCGTCTTCAACTCCGCCACCGTCGCCAGCAGCGCGGACGTATCGTCCACCGCCAGCCCATCAACGATGTCGGGAATACGCGCACGCAGCGCAGGGAAGTTCAGCAGCGAGCCCAGCAACCGGCGCAGATCACCACCCGGCACCTCGTCCTTCCACGGCGCCGTCGGCGCAGCGGCCAGCACACGCTGATAGACCGCCACCTTCTGCTCGCCCAGCACCGCACGCCCCACTGCATCCACCAGCGCCGTGCGCCGGCTCAGATCCCACTGCTCGGTGGTCTCCAGCGGCACCAACCCATCCAGGATCAAACCATCCAGCGGCATCGACGCCACCTGCAGCGCACGCAAGGCCAGCTGCGTGCCATACGACACCCCATACAGATAGGTCGGCCCATTGCCGCGATAGCGCGACATCAGCAGCGCAAGATCCTGCGCCGCCTCGGTCACCGAGAACGCCTGCGTGCGCGCCGCATCCGCATACATCGCGCCAATGCAGCCACCCCACTCGCCCCCGGCCAGTGCAACACCATCGGCGCTGTCCGCCGCCTCCTGCACCGGGCAGATGCGCTCCGACCGGCCCACGCCGCGATGGTCCGGAATCACCAGGTCATAACCGGGAAACGCACGCCGGAAGGTCGCAACCACCGGATACAACGACGCCCCGGACTCACCAGGCCCACCAGCCAACAACCAGACCTCCCCACGCCGCTCCACCGTCTCGGCCGGAAACCACCGCACGAACAGCTTCAGCGAACCATCGGCCGGCAACGCATGCCGCAGCGGAACATGGGTAGTGACACAGAGGCTGCCTTTCAGTGCAGGAGACGAATCCGCATCAGCGCAGGCCACCGGCGCCTCGAAAGCCAGCTCCGCGCGCGGGAAGCGCTGCAAACAGTGCAGCCGCAAGAACAACAGATCGAAGCATCGACTTTCATCCCCTGATGAGCAGGCGACAGAATGCCAGTGTGTTGGGGTGGCGGGAATGTCTATCGGTAATGGGTGATTGGGGGCTGAGCACGCCTAAGTGCTGCTTGGTGCCGCCGAGCTCTTACGGGGTTCAGAAATAATTGCGGGTTGGTGTTCCTCGATCGAACTGAAACTCCCGAGCTCGCCGGCCGACAAGACCCCAGTCTCCTTGGTCCAAGCGATAATCCAAGGCAGAGACGCCCAACCGAATCAGCCGGAGAGCAACATGCGGTTTGTTTACCTACTTCTCTGCGTCGCAGGCACCGCCCTGCCCCTCGCGCAGTTTGTGCCATGGCTATCCGCTAACGGCCTCAATGTGCCGCTACTGCTGCAGCAGGCGACGTCCAGCGACATTGCAGCATTCGCTTGGGCGGATGTACTGATCTCGGGGCTTGCGACCATTGCGCTTATCTGCGTCGAGGGACGCAAGCTAGGGATGCGTCGTTTGTGGATGCCGTTGTCCAGCATTGTGATTGGCCCATCGCTGGCACTACCGCTATTTTTATATCTCAGGGAACGCCACCTCGCAACAAAGAAGGAAGAACCCTGATCGTCCCGATAACAGAAGGTCGACGCAGCAGCCATTGACTCAACTCACTGGGGTGCACGGTGCTGCCATAAGCACTTTCACGAAAAGAGCGGTCATCGAGTTCCAGGACAGGACAAGACAGGGAGCATATGGAAACGTAAGAGCGCCTCCAACTCCTCCCCCAAACCAATCTCTCCTGCCGACGCTAAACAGAGATTCTCTGAGGCAGGTAGTGGTTGAAAACCTAACAAAATGCAAATATATGTGGATCAATCAGCACAGGGGATCGGGAAATGGGACTTCCTAGGACGTTCGTCAGCTTCAGCAGCACCGATATTCGTCACTACTGGCTCATGCAGGCCTGGAAGGCGAACGAACATATTGATTTCAACTTCACCGACTGCCAGCTCGATAAAGAGATCAACTCTGAGAGCGAGGCATACATCAAGACCAAGTGTCGCGAGCGGATAAACATGGCAGGTACCTTCGCGGTCCTGATCGGGCAGGACACCCGCAGCAAGCATAAGTACGTGCGCTGGGAGATGGAAGTCGCAATCGAGAAGGGCTGCCGCATCATTGGCATCAACCTCGACGGCTCCCGAAAGGTCGTTGACGCGACCTGCCCGCCGATCATTCGGAATATAGGCACCATCTTTGTTCCCTTCTCTCCGAAGATCATTGCCCATACTCTGGAGAATTGGGTGAAACAGCCTAACGACGACTGGCACTACAAGGACGAGATCTACAGACAGTTGGGATATTGAGGCAAACACATGCACGAGCAGGACTTTCCAGCCCTCTACCGTTCTGCTGACGAGCTCTCCCTCGCTTCGCAGACGCAGTTCTTGCTAGCCTTGAAGGTACACCTCGTGACTCTCGTGATCGCTGCAATCCTGTCGATTATCAGCATCCCGCACTGGTCGGTTGCAGCCCTCCAACTCGGCGCCCTGCTCGGCGCCCTCGGCTGCTCGGTCTACCTATTTGCGCTCAGGCCGGAAAGGCTCTGGTACGCGGGTCGAGCGGTCGCGGAGTCCATCAAGACCATCACATGGCGCTATGTCTGCCGTGCTGAGCCGTTCCATGGAGATGACGCCATGGCCCGAAGCGACTTTCGCCAGAAGCTTAAGGCGGTCGTCGAGCAGAACCGCGATGTCGTCCAATCACTCACTGAGCACTTGGATGGAGCCCAGATAACGCCTGTCATGGATCAGATGCGAGCCGGAGATCTTGAGAAACGGCGCGCGACCTATGCAACCAGTCGGATTGGTGATCAGCTCACTTGGTACGCAAAGAAGGCGGCCTTCAATCGACGTAAGTCGAGAGGTTTTTTCTGGGCTTTGATTGCCATTAACTCGATTGCAGTCGTCTGCGCTATTGTCCGGATCGCCAGCCCAGATCAACCCTTCTGGCCTACCGACATTTTTGTAGCTGCCGCAGCTAGCTTGTTGAGCTGGATGCAAGCAAAGAGGTTCTCGGAACTTGCAAGCTCCTACGCGCTCACGGCCCACGAAATTGGTCTGATCAGGGAGCAGTCTCTACTTCCCGACACCGACGAAAAGTTTTCACTTTTTGTGGGTGATGCCGAGAATGCATTTTCCCGCGAGCATACCCAGTGGATAGCCAGGAAAGACGTCTAAATTGCTCAGAGATATCTAAAGAACTGGTGGGGCGTGGCAAAAATATGCTTCGGCATGAACAAAGGGTTGCACCGAGCCCTCTTTATGCGATCGAAAATCCGCCATTGCAAACTTAACCATATATTCAAAATTTAACCAACGCGGAGGGTTAGCCGTCCGCAAAAGAGGGGGAAGCAATGGTTCGAAAGAAGACTGGCCCCGTACTGCCGGTAGTAATCAGTGAATCCGTTGATGAAGCGCAGGCTGTAACGTCCCGCGGACGCACTCTAGTGTTCATCAGCCATGATAGTCGTGACGCAGATTTGGCTGAAGCTTTCGCCAATCTTCTCTCTGACGTTAGTGCAGGCACGATGAAGTCATTCCGGTCATCTGATAAAAAAGGAACGTCTGGAATCGAGTTCGGAACGGAGTGGTACAAAGCCATCATGTCCCAGCTCGGCGACGCAACAGATGTTGTTGCACTTCTCACCCAGCACAGTATCGATCGTCCATGGATTCTGTATGAGGCGGGAGTGGCTAAGGGCAAGCTCGACACGAATGTGCTTGGAGTGGCAATGGGAGTGCCGCTTGAGAAGGTAAGCACTGGACCTTTCGGTCAGTTCCAGAACTGCGGAGATGACGAAGACTCGTTAACGAAGCTTGTTATCCAATTGATCAGGAGAAATCCCGAAGCATCACCTCGGGAAGAAGCTGTAAGAATGCAGGTACGGGTTTTCCTTGAAGGAGCGGCAAAGCTAAAAACAACCAAGGGCAAGCCGACACCCCAGACTGGTGCAGACGACTCCGGTGTGGCAAAGCTCTTCGAAGAAGTGAAAGTAATGGTTCGGGAGCTTCCCGAAAGAGTCGATGACAGGGTGCGCTCAGCGACGAGGCGAGGAGGCATTAAGCGAGTCCGTCGCTTACATCCCATGATGTTCGAGGAGTTGCTATTTCATCCCGTGTTTCGCAAAGGACGCGGAGGACCCGCCGCAGCTTGGCTGCTGTCCATTTCCTTAATGCGGGACGATTTTCCTTGGCTGTACGAGCTTGGATTGGATCTCTACCATGCTCTTCGCAAGGGCAGCATGAAAGAAATCTCTGAGGCACGCCGCAACTTCCTAGCGATTAGCGAAGCGACCATGCACGGGCCGTTTCTCCGTGAAATGTATCGCCCTGACGACGAGGAGGTTTTCTTCATGATCCAGCATCTTCCTCAAATGATGGAACGTTTCCTTGATCGGACTTCTATCAACACAAGCGTCGCGAAGTCTCCCAAAGGAGCTATGAGTGATATCTAGCGACTTGTTCAAGCCGACGCCGCTTCGCGACACCTTCTTAACTCCGACATTGAACGACCGTTTGTTGCTCAAAGCGGTCGAAAGAGCACCCGGAAGCTGCCGATGAGAGCAAGAAGAATAGAGCGGTTCTTTCGTTCCACTCACCACTACTCAATCACCGCCCACCAAACCGCCTCCGATACTCCCCCGGCGACAGCCCCACAATCCGACTGAACACCTTCCGGAACGAGCCTGGGTCGCTGTACCCCACGTCCCAGGCAATCCGCTCCAGCGGCAGGTTACTGGTCTGCAGCATCTCCCGTGCGCGGGCCACGCGTACGCGTTGGCAGTATTCGGTGGCGGTCATGCCGGTGGCTTTCTGGAAGCGGCGCAGGAAGGTGCGCTCTTCCAGCCCTGCGCGTTGTGCGAGTTCGGCGGATGCGACCTGTTTGGCATGGGTGTCGTGCAGCCATTGCTGCACGGCCAGCACTGCGGCGTCGCCGTGCGTCAGGCGTGGCGAGAAGCTGCTGTAGTAGCGCTGCTGGCGGCCGGGTGGGTCGATCAACAGCGTGCGTGCCACATCCAGCATCACTGCGGCGCCGAGGTAGCGGTCTACCAGCCGCAGGCCGAGGTCGGTCCAGGCCATGGCACCGCCTGCGCTGAAGATGTCGCCGCCGTCGATGAGCATCTGGTCCACGTCCAGCGTCACGTCCGGAAAGCGCGCGGCCAACAGGTCAGCGTATTGCCAGTTGGTGGTGATGGTGCGGCCGGCCAGGCGCCCGGTTTCGGCCAGCAGGAATGCGCCGGCGCAGACCGATGCGAGCGTGGTGCCGTCGTCGTGCAGTGCGCGCAGCCAGCCCAGGTAGGGCGCGGCGGCTTCGGTGGAAATCGGCGGTTGCATGCTGGGCGGCAGGATCATTACCTGCGGTGTGCCGCTGGGCGACTGGCTTGAGCTGTAGACGGCCTGCGGCGCTTGGCCGGGCACCTCAATGCGCCAGTGCGTGACCTGCAGCTCGGGGGCGGCGGGTGCTGCGCGTTCGCTGGCGAGCCTGCCGGCCAGAGCGAACAGGTCGGTCAGGCCGAGCACCGCCGCCAGCTGGGCGCCGGGATACAGCAGGATTCCCACTTGGATGTGACCGTCGGTGCGCATCTGTCGGTACAGCCCTCAAGAATGTCGGTAGCGCCTCTTCGTGGTGGCAGGCTGGTCGCGGAGACTTCTCCCACACCATTCAACCACCCATCAGGGAGCCGTACATGAGCAAGCGCGCCATTATCGTCGTCGATCTTCAGAATGAATACCTTGCCACCGGCAAGCTGCCCTTGGTGGGCATTGATGCCGCCACTACCAATGCGGTGCGCGTGATTGCCGATGCGCGGACCAAGGGCGTGCCGGTGCTGCATGTCCGCCATGAATCCGCCAGCAGTGATGCGCCGATCTTCGTGCCGGGCTCGGATGGGGTGCGGATCATGGCCGCTGTCGCGCCCATCGGCGATGAGCCGGTGATCGTCAAGAACCACGTCAATTCGTTCCGCGATACCGATCTGAAGCAGCAGCTTGAGGCGCGTGGGATCGAGGACGTGGTTGTGCTTGGTGCGATGAGCCATATGTGCGTGGATGCGGTGGTGCGTGCGTCCGCCGACATGGGCTATGCGGTCACCGTGCTGCACGACGCCTGCGCCACGCGTGACCTGGAATTCAACGGCGTTGTGGCGCCGGCTGCGCAGGTGCATGCGGCGATGATGGCGTCGTTTGAGTTCGGGTATGGGCGGGTGCTTGCTACGGATGTGTATTTGGCGGAATGATTTTGTGCGGGATGGTTCTGACGATGGCTTTCAACTGCGTGTGTCTGGTACAACGCGGCACGGCGTTGCGGAGCAACGCTGGCCCGAACTACTGGACTTACACAATGCAACTCAAACCATCTCGCCTGGCTGCCCTTCTTCTGTTGGGCGTTGCTGCGCCGGCTTCTGCCGAAACGACCATCTGCAAGATCGAGGGTGATTCGATTGGCCCGGAATTGATCTCCTGGGACACCAAGACGCAGCGGGCGCAGGTGAAGCTTCTGGGCGAGGACTTGCAGGGGAAGATGACCTGGAAGCGGAAGCACGATGATCTTGGCGACAAGGTCAATTTGAGCTTTACGCCTGCTGATCCGCTGTTTGGGGATGAGTATGAGTTTGTGGTGTTCCCTACCGAGAGTGGGCATCGGGTGATGGGGGTTGGGTACAAGTACTACAACGGGGTTAAGTATTTGAATATCAGCCAGGGGAATTATGTGGCTGTTTGTAGTTCGTTGTAGTTCTGAAGCTGGTTGCTTGGTTTTGTGGGAGGTGGGTTGGCTGCGAAGCTGGGGGTGCTTGATCTGCTGGGTTACTGCGTAGAGCACCCCTCCCCAACCCTCCCCTGCGCTGCGCGCAAGGGAGGGGGCTGGAGCTGGCTTCGCTTTGAGCTGCTGCGTAACTGGCGCGCTTTTGTAGGAGCGGCGTGAGCCGCGAAGCTGGGATTGTTTGCGCTGCTGGCTTGCTGCGGAGAGCACCCCTCCCCAGCCCTCCCCTGCGCTACGCGCAAGGGAGGGGGTTGAGCTGGCTTCGCCTGGTTCTTCTGCGTGCTTGTTTGCGCTTGATTGCTGCGTTAGCACAGGATGATTACGGAACGACGAAGGCTGTATGCCTTCCATCGAACGTGATGCATTGCTGCCAGCATTCGCATCCTCTCGGTTATGCTACGGCACCATTTCCGGCAAGGACGTACCGTGACCATTGGCGAATACACGCAGGTTTATCGTGGCAAGAAAGTCGTTGACTTCAAGATGGGGGGCTCGGCCGTAGCCGGCGATGTCGCTTACCGCTTGATGCAGGAATACGACAGCGACGAGAGCCAGGAGGAGCTGCTGGCCAATTTCTTCGAGCAGGTTGATCCGCAGTCGATTGAAGTGCTGGTCATCGGCGCATGGGATGAAGCCTCCGGCGAGGGCCCGCAGGGCCTGATCGATGGGTTGATTGCGCGCCGTGCCGAGCTGGGCAACCTGAAGGCGCTGTTCGTGGGCGACATGACCTACGAAGACTGCGAGATGTCGTGGATCAACCAGATCTCCTACAACCCGCTACTGGAGGCCTTCCCGGGCTTGGAGTCGCTGCGTATCCGTGGTACCTCCGAACTTGAATTGCAGCCCTTCACACATGCGTCGCTGCAGGAACTGGCGATCGAGAGCGGCGGCCTGCCGAACGAGATCGTCATTGCCATCGCCAACTCCACGCTGCCGGCCCTGCGCCATCTTGAGCTGTGGCTTGGCGATGACGGTTATGGCTTCGATGGCGATGTGGCGGTCTACCAGCGCCTGTTGTCGGCGATCGGGCCGGAGCGCCTGCAGTACCTGGGCCTGCGCAACGCCATGATCAGCGACGAACTGGCGGTGTGGCTGGCCGGCGAGCCCTGGCTGGGCACGCTGCAGACGCTGGACCTGTCGCTGGGCACGATCGGCGATGTTGGCGCGCAGGCGCTGTGCGAGAGCCCGAACCTGGGCAGCCTGCAGCGCATCGACCTGAGCCATCACTACATTTCCGCAGCCTGGCAGCAGAAGCTGCAGGCGCTGCCGTGCACGGTGGTGCTGGACGATCCGGAAGAAGAAGACGACGGCGACCGCTACGTGGCGGTGTCCGAGTAAGGCGAAGATGGCCAATTGGCTGTTGATCGGCCCGCGCTGCAGCCGCCGTATCGGGTGGCTGCAGCGTGCCCTGCACGATCAGGGCGCGCCTGCAGCGCATGTGTTCGATTACGAAACCCTGCTCGCCGAGCCTGCACGCCTGCTTGAGGCACTCGCGCAGGCGCCCGGCGCCATCGTCAAACTGGAGTCACCCGGCGAAGCACCTGCGCTGCATCAGGCCTTGGTGCTGCGTGGCTGGGAGTTGTCCGGCGCTGCCGCCGATGCGCCCTTGCCTGCCGCGCATGGCGAGCTGGTGCATCAGCAGTTCTGGTATGCCGGCTTTGCCGATGTGCTGGCGTCGCTTCCGACGGGGCCGCATTACCTCAATGCACCGGCCGATCTGGCCTGCATGTCGGACAAGCTCCGCTGCCAGCAGCTGCTGGCCGATGCGGGCGTGGCGGTGCCGCCCTTGTTCGGTGCAATCAGCGGCTACGAAGATATGTGCGCGCGGCTGCGCGATGCGGCCTGTCAGCGTGTCTTCATCAAGGCTCGCTACGGTTCGTCCGGCGCGGGCGTGCTGGCTTACGCGCGCAACCACGATGGACGCGAGGTGGCCTATGGTTCGGCGGAGCTGGTGGAACAGGACGGCCGCTGGCGGGTGTTCAATTCGCTGCGGCAGCGCCGTTATGACCGGCACGGCGATATCGCACGGTTGGTGGACCTGCTGGCCGAGCAAGGCGCCTACATCGAGCGCTGGATTCCCAAGCCCAGCGTGCCGGGCAGCGATGGCCGCCGCTATGACGTGCGCGTGGTCGCGCTGGATGGCCAGCCACGGCAGCGGGTGGCGCGGATGAGCGCGGGTGCGCTGACCAACCTGCACCTGGGCAATGCGCGCACGCAGCTGGAAGCACTGCTGGATGCCGATGCCATCCACCATCTGCAAGCTGCCACGGTGAAGGCCGCGGCTGCATTTCCTGCCAGCCGCATGATCGGCTTCGACCTGATCGTGCGCGGCACGCGCAGCTGGGTGCTGGAAGCCAATGGCTTCGGTGACCTGCTGCTGGACCTGCGCCATGACGGGCGCACCACCTACGAAGACCAGGCGCTGTTGGCGCCTACGCGTTCTGCCATCAACGAGTACGCCCATGCTTGAGACCCGCTTGCCCGACATGCACCGCATCGTCGGCAGCCATGACGTGGTGATGATCACCCTGGATGCGCTGCGCTTCGATGCGGCCCAGCGCTGCTTCGAGCGCGGCGAACTGCCGGTGCTTGCGCCGCACCTGCCGGCCGATGGCTGGGAGCTGCGGCATACGCCGGGCAGCTTCACCTATGCGGCGCACTCGGCGTTCTTTGCCGGCTTCCTGCCCACGCCTGCGCAGCCGGGCCCGCATCCGCGCCTGTTCGCGCTGGAATTTGAAGGCAGCGAGACCATCGTGCCGGAAACCTTCGTGTTCTCCGGCCGTGCCGATATCGTCGGTGGCTTCCGTGACCAGGGCTACCGCAGCATCTGCATTGGCGGCGTTGGCTTCTTCAACCGCCGCAATGCGCTGGGCTCGCAACTGCCAGGCCTGTTCGAGGAAAGCCACTGGCAGCCCGAGCTCGGCGTGACCGCGATCGACTCCACCGCGCGCCAGGTAGCACTGGCCTGCGAGCGCCTGCAGGCCGCGGGCGACCAACGCTGCTTCCTCTTCATCAATGTCTCGGCCATCCACCAGCCCAACCGGCATTACCTGCCCGATTGCGACGCGGATGGACTGGACAGCCACTGCGCCGCGCTGCGCTACGTTGATGGCGAGTTGGCGGCGTTGTTCGCGGCCTTGCGTGCGCGTGGGCCGGCCTTCGTGATCCTCTGTTCCGACCATGGCACCGCTTACGGTGAGGATGGCTTCCACGGCCACCGCCTCGCCCACGAGACGGTGATGAACGTCCCCTATGCGCATTTTTTGTTGAGCCCATGACCGTCCATCGTTTGTCAGAGCTGCTGCGGCTCGAGCCCTATCAGGCTTATTCCTACTCCTACCCGCACAAGTCAGCGTACCGGCCGATCACCCAGCCACCGCTGCTTGCCGATGCCTGGGCGAACGAGCCGCGTGATGCGCTGTTCCTGTACCTGCACGTGCCGTTCTGCAGCTACCGTTGCGGCTTCTGCAATCTGTTCGCGATGGCACGGCCGGCACCGGCGCAGGTGGAAGCCTATCTGGCGCAGATGGAGAAGCAGTTGCGGGTGACTGCCGATGCCTTGGGTGAACACCGCTTCGTGCGCTTCGCGCTGGGCGGCGGCACGCCTACCTATCTGGATGCGCCGCAACTGCAGCGGCTGTTCGACTTCGTGCAGCGCCACGCCAACATCGACCTGCATTCGATTCCTGCTGGCATCGAGGTGTCGCCGGAAACGGTTGACGCGGCGAAGATGAAAATCTGCCGCGACGTCGGCATCGACCGCGTCAGCATGGGCATCCAGAGCTTCAGCGATGCGGAAGTGCGCTCGCTGGTGCGGCCGCAGCAACGCGCGGTGGTCGAGGAAGCCATCGCGCAAATTCGTGCGGCGGGTATCCCAACGCTCAACCTGGACCTGATCTACGGCATTGCCGGGCAGACCGTGGCCAGCTTCCTGACCTCGATCGACAGCGCCCTCGCCTTCCAGCCGGAGGAGCTCTACCTCTATCCGCTGTACGTGCGCCCGCACACCGGGCTGGACCGCATCGGTGCGAAGGAAGGCGGCAAGCGCTCGTTCGTCATTCATCCCGAATCGGTGGACAACCGCCTGGCCCTGTATGAAGCCGGCCGCGAGCGCCTGCTTGCCGCAGGCTATGAGCAGGTCTCGATGCGCATGTTCCGCGCGGCCAACGCGCCGGACTCCGGCGGGCCGGCCTACTGCTGCCAGAGCGACGGCATGGTCGGCATCGGCTGCGGCGCCCGCTCGTATACCAGCGGCCTGCACTACTCCAGCGAGTACGGGGTCAGTCGGCGCTCGGTGGCAGACATTCTTGCGCACTACCTGGAACGCGATGAGGCCTCGTTCGCCCACATCGACTACGGGGTGCAGCTCGATGAGGACGAGCGCCGTCGCCGCTTCGTCATCCAGTCACTGCTGGCGCAGCCGGGGTTGGATCTTGCGCAATACCGCGAGCGCTTCGGCACGGAGTGCTTCGACGACTTGCCGCAGCTGGACGAGTTGTTCGAGCAAGGCTTGGCGACGCGCGAGGATGCACTGGTCGCGTTGAATGACACCGGGCTTGCCCGTGCCGACACCATCGGTCCGTGGCTGATCTCCGCCGGCGTGGCCGAGCGCATGCGCGACTATCAGTTGGATTGAGCCGCGCATGCATCTTTCCATCCTCTATCGCGGCCGGCTGAGCAGTTGCAACTACGACTGCCCGTACTGCCCCTTCGCCAAAACCTACGACACCCGCGCCGCCCTGCGCCGCGACGCCGAGGACCTTGCGCGCTTCGTCGATTGGGCGGAACGGCAGACGATGGAGCTGTCGGTGCTATTCACGCCCTGGGGCGAAGGATTGGTGCGCCGCCACTACCGCGACGCAATGGTGCAGCTGAGCCATATGCCGCACGTCCGTCGTGTGGTGATCCAGACCAATCTGTGCATCGGTACGCGCTGGCTGGACGAGGTCAATCTCGACAGCTTCGCGCTGTGGTGCACCTATCACCCGGGGCAGGTGACCCGCGCCGCCTTCCTCGCCCGCTGCGATGAACTGGCCCGGCGTGGCGTGCGTTACACGGTTGGCATGGTGGCGATGCGTGAGCACCTGGATGAAATCCAGCTGCTGCGCGGGGAGCTGCCGGACAAGGTGCCGATGTGGATCAACGCCTACGACGAGCGCCCTGCCGGCTATTACAGCGATGCCGAGATCCAGCAGCTGCAACGCGTGGACCCGCACTTCCTGTTCAACCTCGAACCCTCGGCAAGCCTGGGCGCACCCTGCTTCACCGGCGAAAACGTGGTGTCAGTGGACGGCGATGGCAACGTCAAACGCTGCCACTTCGTCGCCGAGCCGTTGGGCAATCTGTACGACGGCAGCTTTGCGGCCCAGCTGAGACCGCGTGGCTGCCCGAACCAGCGCTGTGATTGCTACATCGGCTATGCGCACCGCAAGGATCTGCCGTTTCAGCGGGATTATCCAGCGGGGGTGCTGGAGCGGTTTCGGCCTCCGTCAACACCAAGAATTTGATCTCACCCATCGAATAGAGAGCTCATAGATGAAGAAGCGACTTATCGCACTACGTGGCCCCAGCAATGTGGGAAAGAGCACGACACTGCACATCCTGTACAAGTTGCTCTTGGCACACCCGTATACCAAGCCAATCAGTTTCGAGATGATCGGGCGAAAGATAGATTTCAGTGCGATCGTTGCCATTAATGGCGTAAAGGTTGGCATCGTCAACCGAGGTGATGTGTCAGCCCCTTTGAGGGGGTTTATTGATGAACTCGCCGCCGAGCACTGCAAGATCATCGTGTGCGCAGCTCGCACAAGGGGCGATTTTGGAGCGATGCTGGATTCCTTCAGCCCAGGATTCAAGTTGGTTACGGTACCCAAATACAAATCCAAAAATGACGAAGTTGAAGCCTTGATTCTTGAAAATCAGGGCACAGCTCACGAACTTGCGGCGAAGATCTATTCAGCTCTCACAGATTGATTGGTTTGCGCGCCATCCATTGATGCCGTTGGCTGTCATTGAAGAATGGAAAAGCGACCCTGGACGCATATTCAAGGTCGCCTCTCCACATCGCTCTGACGACCAAAATCAGGGGCGCAACAACACTTTGCCCTTTCGTCCGGGCAGCAAGCTCGCCGTCACCGCCTTGGCAACGTCACCCAGCCCGTAGATCGCCTGCACCGGCAGTTCCAGCTCACCACTCAGCACACGCTGAAGCAGCTCGCCTACCAGTCGACGCTTGTTCTCCAACGACATCTGCTGGCTGACCTTGCTGCCCCAGAAGCCCTTCACCGTGGCCTGTTTGAAGATCAGGTCGCCTGAGGGAATCTGCATGGCTTCGCCGGCCATGGTGCCGAACGAGACCAGCGTGCCGTTGTCACCCAACAGTGACACCAGATCCGCGCTGGCCTGGCCGCCGATGGAATCGACGGCGGCGTGTGCCAGCGTGTCGCCAAGCAATGCCTGTGCGCGCGCCTTCCAATCCGGCTGGGTGGTGGACAGCACGTTGTCGATGCCAAGCGCTTTGAGCTCATCGACACCGGCATCGCGACGCACGAGCCCGAGTACGTGCACGCCGCGTGCGGCGGCGAGCATGGCCAGGGTCTTGCCGACCGCACCGTTGGCGGTGTTCTGCACGATCCATTGGCCAGGTTCGGCCTGCAGGAACTCCAGCAGCATCAGCGCGCTCAGCGGCATGGCGATCAGCTGTGCTGCGGCTTCATCGGCGATGCCGTCAGGCACTGGAATGACCATGCGTGCAGGCGCGATGAAGTATTCGGCCCAGGTGCCGTGCACCGAGGCGGCCATGACGCGCTGGCCGATGGTGATGCCCTCGACGCCCTCGCCCAGTGCTTCAACGATGCCTACCGCTTCACTGCCACCGATGGCTGGCAAGGTGGGCTTGTAGCCGTACTTGCCGCGTACGGTCCACAGGTCGTGGTTGTGGATGGGCGCAAGCAGGGTCTTGATCCTTACTTCGCCGGGGCCGGGCTGCGGGATGGTGCTGTCGCCCAAGGCCAGCACGTCGGCGGGTTCACCGAAGGTGGTGTGGATGGCGCTGCGCATGTTTGTCTCCTGTTGCGGGTTAAAACCGGGGTGGGCGGGGGGGGTTTGGGAGACAACCCCCCAAGGGCCCCGGTTTTGGGCGGGGGTTTGTAGGTGAAAAAGTGGCGGGTGTGTGGGGCCCCCCAAGCCCAAAAGGCCCGGGCGG